>CAZHIY010000196.1:0-4714 GCA_964533085.1 uncultured Thermoplasmatales archaeon
CAGACTGCTCATAGGTAGGACGCATAGTAGAATACCGTTTAAAACAGAAGGAGGCTTACGGCCTACACCCAGCACTTCTAATGTTAGCTTCGTTCTTTTTATTATTAAAAATAATTTGTTTCAAATCTCGTCTGCCCCAATAATCTCAAGCTGATTATGTTAGTGACAGATTACTTATTTTTATTTTCAGATTCTATACCATACAAATGTTTTGCCATTAATGAGTTTAAATTAGGTCCAAATGAACCTACAACGAATAAAATTGCTAGTAGTAACCAATTTGATGATTCAAGGATAACATTAATGTCCAGTGCATCACCAATTACTCCGACTAGAGCGAATATAACTCCTAGAATAGCAAGAAAACCACCTGCAATATTACATTTGTTAATAATATTCTTTACCAAAACCTAGAATATCTTTGGTATTTTCAGTTACTCCGTATATACCGGTAATTTTTACCGGTAAATACAGGTTAATATCTCCCCCCTCAGCATAAATATATAATTTTTACAATATAAAAATAAATCCCTTTGAGAAATGATTTGAACTTCTTTTTACTTTAGATTTTATTTAATTTTCTAATTCGAATATGTTTCTACTTGTATTAATGGTATAAAAAAGTGTTCTATAGCAACAAAACTACTGCTATAATACACCCAAAATGGAGCGACCAAAAAGATATAAAAGGAAATCGTAATGGAGGGTTACGAATGACAATGAGCAATCCTTTAGAGCAGGGAGCAATCACCCGAACATACGCCCTCCTCAATCTAAAGTTGCACACAAGTAGGGTACCAGTATTCCGAGATAGGAAATGATTTCCTCATGTAATTATTTTCAAGACAAATGTCATGCCCTTATCACCTGCTTTCCATGGTGGGCGAGTAAAAGAAATGTTGATATTGTAAAGGAGTATTATGAAAAATATTAAGAAAGTCGCATTCGTCGGCAATTATCTTCCACGTAAATGCGGAATTGCTACATTTACAACGGATCTTTGTGAGTCTTTCGCGGCAATGAATCCCGACGTCCAATGTTTTGCTATTCCTATAACCGATATCAAGGAGGGTTATCAATACCCCAAACGTGTTCGTTTTGAGATAAAGGAGCAGGATATCGACACCTACAAAGCAGCCGCTGACTTTTTAAATCTCAATGACATCGATATCGTCTGTCTTCAACACGAATATGGGATTTTTGGCGGAAAAGCTGGCAGTTATATTTTAGCATTATTACGCAACCAGAAAATGCCTCTGATAACAACACTTCATACGATACTGAAAAATCCGAATGCTCAACAGCGCCGTGTTATGGATGAACTGCTCTCAATATCTGATTATATAGTAGTTATGTCTCAGAAAGGCGCCGAAATTCTCCGTAATATATATAAGGTACCTCAAAACAAGGTTCGTCTGATACCACACGGAATACACGATGTGCCCTTCATCGATCCCAATTTCTATAAGGATCAATACGGCGTCGAAGGCAAAATAGTCATTCTTACTTTTGGCCTGCTTTCTCCGCAGAAAGGCATCGAAGTCGTACTACGGGCGCTCCCGGAGGTCATAAAGAACCACCCCGATGTCGTGTACTTGGTCGCCGGGGTTACACACCCTAATCTTCTCAGGCATGAGGGCGAGAAATACAGGCGTTCACTGCAGCGCCTTGCGGACGAACTTGGTATCAAAGGGCACGTTATATTTCATAATAAATTTATACCTATAGAAGAGCTCAAGGAACTTATTACGCTTGCCGATATTTATATTACCCCCTATCTTGAAGAAACGCAAATTACATCGGGAACGCTCGCCTATTCTTTTGGCGCAGGCAATGCCGTAATATCAACGCCATACTGGCATGCTCAGGAGTTGCTTGCAGACGGGAGGGGCATCCTTGTACCATTTGGAGATTCTGACTCCATCACCCAAGCAATCATAAGACTTATCCAGAATGAAGTCGAACGTCATTCTATGCGCAAGAATGCTTATCTGCTTGGCCGCGAATTGACATGGGACAAGGTAGCAAAACAATACACCAACTTATTCGAAGAAGCTCGCAAAAAACGGCCAGCGGTCATGCAAAAGAAGATATCAATGCGACCGCTTAATGAGGAACCGCCTATTTTGCCTGTCATCAAGCTTGATCATATCGTGCGAATGACTGACTCCATAGGAATATTTCAGCATGCGCAGTATAATGTTCCTAATTTCGCTGAAGGATATTGCACAGACGATAATTCAAGAGCGCTTATCCTGACCGTATTGCTTGAGAATCTCGGCACAATAAATTCCTTGAGACTTACTGACCTTGCAAGTCGTTTTCTTGGTTTCGTGAGATATGCGTGGGATGGAAAAGCCCAACGATTCAGGAATTTTCTCACCTTTCAGCGTACATGGGCAGATGAAAACTTTTTTGAAGACTGCCATGGCCGGGCGGTATGGTCTCTAGGAACCTGCATTAACCGATCCAAAAACGAAGGTTTTTCTCAAATGGCAGCAGAGATATTCGAGCAAGCCCTAGCACCTGTATCTTCATTTTCTTCGCCACGGGCATGGGCTTTTGCGTTGATTGGCGCCTATGAATATCAAGAACGTTTTCCAGGCGACAGGTCTACCCGAAACTGTTCGGAAGTGCTTGCCACAAAGCTTATGAGACTTTATGATAAGAACAGCAGCGCTGAATGGAAATGGTTTGAACCAGTTTTAAGTTACGATAATGCTAAAATCCCCCATGCGCTTATCATCAGCGGAAGGATCCTCACCAATAAAAAAATGCTCAAGAGCGGGATTGATACATTACATTGGCTGACTATTATGCAAACTTCGTCTCGTGGCCATTTTCAGCCTATCGGCACGGATAAGGTATTTGAACGCGGGAGATCCAAGCCTATTTTTGATCAACAACCGATAGAAGCCGCTTCTACCATTTCAGCTTGTCTGGAAGCATATCTATCAACGAAAGACAAGCATTGGTATAACGAAGCTGAAAAGGCATTTCAGTGGTTTCTTGGCGCTAACGATTTGGGACTTTCGCTTTACGACCCGACAAATGGCGGTTGTTACGACGGGCTTCATGTGGATAGAGTAAATCGAAATCAAGGCGCCGAATCGACTATCGCGTTTCTTTTATCCCTATACGAGATGACAAACATTACAAACATCATTAAGAGTTTCAAGGAGCCAATTCCAGAATGAGAAAAAAGAATGTTTCAAAGGAAATCACATCTGTCCTTGTAAAAGATACTGGCATTATTCTGGCGCCTGATAGCCAACGGGTCATTGTACGACCGCATATACCTTTCAACAAGTCACTAGCCGAACGGATTATTTCACGAGTGTTGTCTCTTGATGAATCGGATATAAAGAAAGAACTTAAGAAGGTACTTGACAAGTTTTCACATCGGCATCATAATTTCGAGCTTCTTCTGGAACGCCAATTCGATTTTATCCGCCGGTATATGCCTTCCGATGTATTGCCTTCGCGAGAACGAAGGCTCCTCATAAGCTCGTTCTTTTTGTCCGAATATTCATTCGAATCAGTCGCCCTTTTCAATCCTTCAATCGTTCCACACCCCAACCAGTTGGGACTACCGCCCGGTTCGCTCCGTTTTATATTAACATTACGGGCTACAGGCGAAGGACATATTTCATCTTTGACATTCCGTTCTGGACTTATTGACAAAAATTGCAATATATCAATCGATGATTCATCTGGTTTTGCCACCACTGCAGAAATGAACGAGAATAACCTTTACGACAAGATATGTTTTGCTCGGAAACTACGAGAAATGGGCGTTTTCAACGATTTCTCAAATTTCATCATCGGCTCGCTTTCAGATGAATTCACTTTTGACGAACTTATGAAAAAAATAAAATTATCTATCTTTAACCATCAGCCCTTATCGCAGACTAACCGGTCCATCAACGAAAAAATTCAATGGCTGGCCCAATGCAACTATGAGGCGCACTTCGATCCTTCCGTTCCTTTATCAGAACGGGTTCTATACCCTCGCTCCCCTAGCGAACAAAATGGCATTGAGGATGCGCGAGTTGTTCTTTTTACCGAAGATGATGGCAGTAACAAATACTATGCTACCTACACCGCATATAACGGCAAGACTATACTTCCTCAATTAATAGAAACAGAAAATTTTGAGCATTTCAAAATAATCACCCTAAACGGAAATGCTGCCATGAATAAAGGAATGGCCCTGTTCCCACGCAGGATAAATGGCCGTTACGTCATGATATCGCGTCAGGATAATGAGAACCTTTTCTTAATGTACTCTGATAACCTTCACTTCTGGTATGAAGCCGTTCCGCTTATGAAGCCTTTGTACTCTTGGGAATTCGTGAAGATCGGAACCTGCGGCTCACCAATTGAAACCGAGCAGGGTTGGCTTCTTCTTACTCATGGTGTCGGGTCTTTTCGGCAATATTCTATAAGCGCTATTCTTCTAGACAAAGAAAATCCCTCGCAAATACTTGGCCGTTTAAGCGAGCCTCTCATTCATTGGACAGAGACTAACCGTTCAGGTTATGTTCCTAACGTTGTATACACTTGCGGGGCGCTCCTTCATAAAGACACACTTGTTGTTCCCTATGCTATGTCCGACCAGCAGTCTACCATTTCTTTGATTTCCCTCTCCTCACTCCTAGAAAAACTATTACAGAGCAAAAGTTAGCCGGTACGTAGGAGTAATATGCTTTTT
>CAZHIY010000197.1:0-4686 GCA_964533085.1 uncultured Thermoplasmatales archaeon
CATGGCTTAGTCGAATCCCAATAGCAGTGACCTCCGGCAGGATCAACCGGAATCTAACACACTATTATTGTTATATTTTTATTGGCAGGTAAACCAAAATTCACCAACACATATCAATCGTCAGATTCAAGATATCGCAAAATACCCCTAGGGCATTTCTTGTTTTTCTTGAACCTCCACATCCATATTGTGACCACGGAACGAAATGACCCAATCACGGATGGTAAAATAACGTAATCTCATGGGTCGACCGGAATGGTCCGGGCCATAACCAAACTTTAGAAGTAATTTAAGCTATATTTGATTTAAATATAAATACATTTCGCCTTATTGAAAATTAAGATTTCTATATGAAAAAAATATGAAAAAACTATGGTTGTACCAAACCAAAATTGAATTCAAAAAGTTCTGCAATTGTAGGTATTCCAAGATATTTCTTAATACGGAAGGCAACTCTGGCTTTTGAAATGGTATATTCATTATCAAACTCTATCTCATACCAATTCTTATGCTCAAAACTACCTTTGTAAACCTCATGCCATGCACTGTTATAAAAGATTTCAATTCTTGTTTGATCACATCTATCTTCAATATATTTTGCATAAACTCTTACTTTATCACATGAGTAGGATGATGATAGTAAAAGTTCCAAAGGTTCGGTCCAATGCCACGTTGAACCCCAATAAATATCTGTATATGAAGCGGTATTTAGTTTAGTATCATGTGCATCATCCTCATCATGCCACTCAGAAGGATTATTATGCCCAGAAGGTGTTAGCCATTCAGGAAATAAAAGGACATCCATCTCTGTTATCTCGCCAGCAACAATTTCTACCTGCGTTTCATATGAAAAATAATCATCCTTTTCAAATTTAACAGTATAACTACCTGATTCTAAATCAATTGAATAATATTCATCTGATGATGGATAATTATTTGGGAATTCTCCAAAGTAATTAGTAGTAGTAACGATATCATCTTCACCAGATATTTCAACAGTAACAGTTACTCCAGCAATTACCTCGTCATTATTTGTTGCATCGTATAGAACTCCACGAAGACCCCCATAATCTGTTGGTGGAAGGTATATATTTCCGAGATACTGATAGCCACCTTGGATTGCATTGATATCCTCGATAATTATGGAGCTAAAATCATCCTTACTTACAGTGATATCATAAATTCCTGGTGGTACAATTAGTTTAAACCTACCATTTTGTATACCTAAATATTCCTCAGAGTATGTATAATGTCCACCTGGCTCAGCTACTATTAGTACATTTGATATTCCCTTATGAGTAATTTTATCTCTAATGTATCCATGCAGATCAGAGTCTGTATCATAAACCTTAAACAGTTCACTTTCACCATTAAAATAACCATCTGCTTCAATGAATATCTGAGCAGCACTATAGTGGATATCGTAGTCATAAGGAACTTCAGATGCAACAAATCCAACCTCACCGTCAGAATTAGTATAATTTATTGTTACATCCTCGCTTCCATCAAAATTATATTGATGATATTTTACATACGCATTATTCACTGGTTCATCACTTGTAGCATTAGTTACAATGACTTTAAACTCATTAAATTCATATAATTTTTCATCATATTGAATTTCCATGTTTAATGCATAGCCTTTTGCAACTGTCACCTCTGCAATATTACTTTTTGCAGCAACGGTTTTTAACTGGAAGAATATCTGGATAGACTCTTCTTCATTTTCAAACAAATCTGAGAAATTATAATCAATAGATTCCTCGTAATCGATCCAATGATAAGGTTCAGAACCTGTATCCCAATTACCATCTCCATCCCAATCCCATCTCATCCATTGTAATTTAAATGCAAAACCCTCACTTTGAGAAGTACCAAAGTTTACAATTGAATTTTCAGGTGTTACCCCATATTGGTTTTTATCAGGTATTGCCTTTGGTGTACAAGGCCATATTTCAGTTTCATGGTTACCAAATATAAGTTTTGCAAGTCCAATATTAACAAAGTCGATGCTACCACTTTTTCCCCAATCAGAGGGAATCCAAAATTTCATACCAAGTATTTCTATTTCAATAAATTCTCCCCAAATGTGGAAATCATCAGCCTTTAGTAATTCTACTTCTACATAAAGTCCAATATCTTTATCAAAATAATCTATATGTTTACTAATTGCTAATGCAACATTACCGATTTCTTCATCATTAGTGTCAATAAACAAATGTCCATCAGCATTGTTATCAAATGGTTCAGGATTAATATCGAAATGTAAAGTAAGGTATTTCTGTGGATTAACTGTTAGTTTACTATCAATATTTAATTCATTAATAATTGTATTATATACTATATCAATTTCCTCTGTGCAATTAGTTGTATCAACTATTAATGCATGGGTTTGCGGATGATCCTGCCATGAACTACAATATTGTGAGAATAATTTTTGCTGCTGACCATCTTCACCTTTCCATCCAAATGTAATATTAATGAAACGTGAAAGTCCTACAATATTTACAGTTCCATTTCCACCAATAGTGAGTTTTCCATCCCACATTCCAAGATACCATTCACTAAAATCAGCTTTTAATTCTACTAAATCAATCATGAATTGCCAATTACTTCCAGATATTTTAATAGAAAACAAATCAAATTGTAACGGAACATCAGTGGTTATAGAAAATCCTCTATCTCCTTGTCCCCGCTGACGAAGTAAAATTGTAATATCATTTTCATACACTCTATCAATTTTAAATAAAGAAAAGGATATCTCTAGTTTTCCAAGTTGTAAAGTAAATCTTGTGAAAGTAAGTTCAAACACTCCATTATTGATAGTTAATTCTTTATCGTAATTCTCATCCGATATATTTATCCAATCCGCTTTAAATTCTCCTGGAAGCATAGAGAGTATGCCAAACTCTAAATCTCTTTCAATTTTAAGGAAATCTATACCTTCAGAAAATTCTATAAGAGAAAACTCAAGTTCAGCTGAGTTAGAAATATATAGAGAACCACTATCGTCATTCAATTCAAAATCAATGTAGGTCTCACCAGGATATATAATTGAAGCACCAAGTAATTTTATTTTGAAAAATCCTTTTCTAAGAGTCAGTCCTGCAAACTCACCAATAACTTCATGATTATCAATGAAAAACCAACCTTCTCTTTGTTCTTTATTTATTAGCCAATAATAGGAAATTTTCCCTGGTTCGAATTCCATTTTACCGATTGTCATGATTTTATCGAATCTATTCACATAATGATTTACGATTTCAAATAATTCTATAGAACTTTCTTCAAGGATATTTAGACCAAGATAGTAAGCAGTATCGTTATCAGCAGAAGGTTCATAGTGTAAACTGAAGTTTACATCAACCGAACTACTAATTAAATCAATTCTTGCTAGGATATTTAAAATATCAAAGAATCGTTCAAATGTTATTTTCCAATTTGCAGCAATATCTGCTGTTAGATCAATATATTCTTCCCTCTTCCATTCAAGGTTAAAATATTCATGGTCGTTTCTTTTATTATCTGCAGTCAAGGATCTTAAACGAGTACCTATAGGAATTTTTGTGTTGGGAGTTATATATTTTATATATGCATCTTTTATTATAAATGACCCATTCAAATCTGAATGACGATCAAATTTAATACAGCCTTCACTTGCATTTTTAGATATTTTCATGCTAAGGAAATTATCTGATGATCTATTCCATTTGAGTAGTCCAATTCCTGCTTCAAAGTGTATCAATGATTGATCTGAGCCTTCAATCGATCCTTTTAATCCTGCCAATTCAAACCAATCTATACCTCTTTTTGAGTCGATGCTCCAGTTATATTCTTTTGAATCAAGATACGTTTGGAAAACTGCAAATCCTCCAAGTAATGTAAATGAGTCAAAATCAAAATCAATTGTTAAGTTTGTATAATTATTTAATTGGATTTTATTGAATTCTGAATTAAATCCTTCAATTGATAATACTGAACCTCCAAATTCCAATTCAAAAATATTCTTATCCGTGTCAAACAGTAAATCATAACTTCCATCCCGAACTGATATTAACTCAGTTCGAATATCAATTTTTTCTACAGAGTCGTTAATAAATTGGAAAATAAAATCTTCTATTTCTAAACTGCGGTCATTACTTGAAACGATTTTTATATATTCATCTTCTGAATTCCACCAAATATCAAAGGTTAGATCATCTGAGTATACAGTAAATAGACCAGAAAGAATTATCTTATTTCCGGTTTCGTCAAATAAAACTTCAAAATCAATTGGTAAATCTTCAACTGCCATGTCAAATTTCAATTGTAAATGGTTCTCTTCAATAATAAAAGAGAATCCATCTCCACCTGGAATCAATGGTTGCCAACTATCATCGATGATATGATAGATACTCCCATCTCCATATATTTGTAAGTATCCTTTGTAAAGAGGGCGATTGGTAAAATTGAGAAATACACGGAAGTAATCAGCTTTTAGAGTAGCATGATTTACACGAAGTCCTCTATCACCTTCAATATAAGGAATTGTTAGATTTGTAATATTGTTGAAAGTATCTACAAAATTGTTTAGAAATTCAGAAGTTACCTTAGTTTCCAAATTTAATACGACAGTTGAGTTGAGAGTATCTAAGAGAAAATATTTTTTACCTTCTTCATTCAAACCTGGATTATATTCTAATTTAA
>CAZHIY010000198.1:0-4648 GCA_964533085.1 uncultured Thermoplasmatales archaeon
TTAAATCCTATAACTAGTGGTTCTGAGGATACTGTTTGGAGTTTAAGAACTAGAACATTATTAAGAGGTGGCATATTGAGTCCTTATCCATGTTCCACTATTTGTTTTGTTAAGGATCCGAATAAGACTAATCCTTATCGTCATAGGGCGGGGTTGAATCATCAGGAGGGGGATAATTTGAAGTATATAGATCGTAATGATACGAATGTTACTTTTGAGATTGGGTTGAATATTACAAAATTTTTTACGGTGTGGCCGGATACATGGTTTACAAGCACTAGTCATGTTCCTCAGGATTCACCTGATGATGGTGATACTGCATTTGATTCTGTTGATGTGACATTTTCAATAAACACTATACTACCGCATGATCTGGTTATGGTCCGGGCGATTTTATACCCGGAGGCGACATTAAATCATCCTGCTTTTCCGTTTCTTTACAGGTATGAAGTAGAAAAGTTTTACATTGTTACCCCTGAGGGTGTAGAGGATACGATTACTATATCTCTTCCGAAAAATGCACCTCAGGGTAATTATGTTCTGCATTTGCATCTTTATAATTCAACTGGGCAGGTTGTGTTCAATACTTGTGATGATGTAAATAGAAATCTAACAATCTTAAAAAGTATAGTAGAAAAGGCACAAATTATAAAAATGCTACCTGGGACAATCAGATTGAAAATTATAGATCTTATAGAGAAAGGTTTTGGTTTTGATATTGTTGAAAATATTTTGGATGTATCAGGAATATATATATGGACTAATGAATCATATACGCCATCTAAGTTTTTTATGAAGCCTTCTAATGATCCACCAGCAACACCGAGTGCACCAGATGGACCGGATGAGGTAGAAGCTGGGACAGAATATTACTTTACAACCAGTACATATGATATTGACGGTGATCAGATTGAGTATCAATGGAAATGGAGAGCTAATAAGCTGTTCCCTGATAAGAGTGAGTGGTCTAAACAATATTATTCTTATCAAACCTGTGAGCAAGGGCACACCTGGGATTTTCCTGGAAATTACGAGGTTAAGGTCAGAGCAAGGGATGAATGGTGCAGCCCCAATATGTATAGTGCATGGTCAGATTCAAAAAGTGTTTCCGTACCAGTAGGATGCACTTTTCAGTTTACTAGCCAGTCAACTCAGAGTCAATCTACTCAAAGTCAAACCTACCAGGAATTATTGGTTGTTGATCAAACAGGAATGTTTAATGGTCTGAATTATGGTCTTGAAGGGGAATGTACATATGAATGGGATTTCGATGATTCCACTAATGCCACTGGTCAAAATACGAGCCATAGTTACAACCAAACGGGTTTATACAATGTCACATTAACAGTCAATAACACTATTTCAGAGGTTAATTATTCGATTATTGTAAGTGTGGTGAATATTACTGCTGGTTTCAATGCAACCTCGCTTGGTGCGCAGCCTTCTGAGGATATCGGTTTTACTGATAATTCTCTGGGATTGTTTGATATAACAAATTGGACATGGGATTTCGATGATGGAAACGTATCATATGAGCAGAACCCGAGTCATAATTATACAGCATGTGGTGTTTACAATGTGACATTAACTGTTTCTGATAGTCAAGGCAATAATGCTAGTTCCTATTATATCTTGTATATAGAATCAACTCCTCCGAGAATAATAGATGCTTATTATTATCCATATTACGTTGGTGTTGGTTCCAATGTGACGATTAGAACGGTTTTATTTGATAATCAAAGCAAGGTGGATCTGGTAAAAATCAATATTTCTTATCCTGATGGTTCTTACGCGGACTACTTTATGAATGTTTCTGAAAATGATCTCAGTGAATACGAGTATGTTTTCTATGATACAGATCAGATAGGTGATTATTACTTTAGCATCTGGGTGGCTGATAATGCAAACAACAATAATAGTTTTTCAGGCTGCAGTTTCCATGTTGATCAAATTTTTGGATACACGATACCTGGAAATCAAAGCCAGAACATCAAAGACAGGATTACAGGTTCCAATTTCACAATCCTTGTTAATGGTACAGCGGAAAATATCTCTGCTTATATTGAAACAAATCAAAGTACTCCTCCGAAAACAAAATGCATGATTTACAGGGATTCTACTTTGGTGGGTACTACCGAGGAGAAAACGTTGAACACCGGTTCATCCCCTGCCTGGGTGACATATAATTTCACCGGGTCTAAACCGTCCCTAACAAAGAATACGGAGTATGTTTTGGTTTGCTGGAGTAATGATACTTGTGACCTGTTTTATAATATTTCCACCAATGTTTTAAACGGCAGGTATGCTAATTATTCTTACGGGAATGCCCCGGATCCTGTAACCTGGTCGTCTTATGAGCATAGGATTTATTCTATATATTGCAGTTATTCAACTGTTCCTGATATAACTGATGTTTCCGCAACACCAGATAGTGTTGGTTTTGGTTATAATGTTACTGTCAGTGCTGATGTCGATGGTAATTATTGTGGTATAGGAAATGTATCTGTTAATATTACCTATCCTGATGATTCTACTGGAAACTTCACCATGAATAACATTGGTGATGATACATTTGAATATATTTTTTCTGATACCTGGCAGGTGGGGGAGTATGATTTTACTATTTGGGCTATTGATGGTTTCGGAGGTTCAAATAGTAGCCTAGAATATAGCTTTAATGTGTCGGTGGAGGCAACAGTTACCGTTTGTACTATAAAAGATGATTATGGTAACAATGAGACGGTTAATCTCACTGATCCACCTGTAGGTTCTTCTGAAATAGGTTATGAACTTCTTGATGGTGGTAATGTTTTACATATATGGAACCAGTTTGACAGTTATTATTTCAACACAAGTAGCGGTATTCAGCTTACCAATCACTATGATGAGTACTGGTCTCATAATGTTTTGATGCTTGGTTATTATAATAATGATCAGTGGAATCTTATTTATCGGACTGATGAATTGAGTGGATTCAATAAAAATATTGAAAGTGATAACGAAACCTTTGTGAATGCTACTCTGTGGAAGGATCTCAGTTATGGTGGTTATGATTTCCGCCTGGCAATCAGATATAATCTCGGTGTTGATGACAATGAACTCACTGTTATTCCATATATCAAAAACCTTGATAGTGAGGATATTCCCTATGTTCTTGGTTTCGGATGGGAGATAAAAGACATTCAGATAAATATGACACCTGTTGGTGATTATATCGATGTCAACCGGACTATTTATTACCTGAATCAGACACTTGATAATGTTTACTCCGATCTACCAGAGGCTGAGTTTTATCTTATGGAAAATATAACAGAATCAAATGTTAAGTCTTTGTATTTGAAATGGAACCAGTCGCTTGATTATAAATTATGTGTGAAATCAAGACCTGGTCAGTATAATGCTCCTGTTACATTGTTTATCAAGGTTGGAACGTTGGATGCGGGTCAGGAGAAATACACAAGTTTGTTCTGGTATGATGCTGATCAGGTGATCTATTATTTCGATAGTTTTGATGATGGTCCTTATGGTGAGGCTTGGGCTGCATTTCCAGGTTATATGGTCGATGGAAATATGCTCAACTTTGCTTCAACAACGAGTGATGGTGATGTTGAGCTGTGTGATGAGAATAATTGTTCTGGTACTGATATCGGTACGATAATTACTGTTGAACTTAGGGTGAAGTCTTATTATTCCGGTGGTCAGCGTGATACTATCCTGCGGCCTGTTTTCGGTGGAACAGCTGATGGTGCAGATCATAATTATCAAACCGTTGTTATTGAGACTTGGTCACAGTGGTTTGATATTACAAATGATCCGTTTGCGCCTCAATCCTGGAGCTGGAGTGATGTAGTTAATCTTGATTGTGATGTGGAAGCAGAATATACAGGTGGTCTACCGTTTACGTTGTATTGTTCCAAGGTTGAAATCCGTGTTGGTTATATACCTTATAATCAAGAACCTGAAGTGGTTGGTCCTAGTCCTGTTGATGGTGCATCTGGTGTCGGTATCCAACCTGTTTTGAATATCACGGTTACTGATCCTGATAGTGACAACATGAATATCACATGGTTAAGCAACAGTAGTGGTAGCTGGTTGATATTTGGAACTAATTATAGTGTTGGTAATGGTGTTTATCATCAGATGTTTTCTAATGCATCTGTGAATGGTCAGTGGTGGTATTGGAAGGTGAATGTTTCTGATGGTGAAGATTATACAGTAAGTAATGTGTACAAGTTCTATACTGGTTACCAATCAAAGATAGATAATACTGGTTCTACTGATATCAAGGGTTATCTTCTGATTCAAGTCCAGTTCTATAATACTACAAGTAGTACTTGGGTTGTTGCTAATGATACTATAAATGAGACTACTCCAAGAACGATTAACAGTAGTAATCAGTTTGGTTTGGACACTGTTTTCAACGGTCTTGTGAATACTCAGAATCTTTCATTATTTGGTAATGGTACTTATCGCGTTTATGTAGCATTCAGGGATCCCTATGGTAATATCCTAATTACCGATGATGAGACCGAGTTGGTGGCAACGTATGAGTTTATTGTAAACTTTGATTAAAAATCGAATTCTTTTTTTTACTTTTTTTTTCTTTTTCTGGTTTAATTTAGTTTTTTATTCATAAAACCAAGGTGAA
>CAZHIY010000199.1:0-4616 GCA_964533085.1 uncultured Thermoplasmatales archaeon
AAGGTTTGTTTACGCAGGTATAGTGCTATTCCATATCATACCTCAGCAATGAAAGAAACAGGACTTCGTATACTTCTTGGTTTTATCTGCAGAGAAGCAGGAAAATATGATAAAGGAATCAAACCTATAGTAAGTTACTCTACAGATCATTACTTTAGAGCATATATCCAAGTAATAAATGGAACCAGTAGAGCAAATGATTCAATGAAGAATTATTCAATTATTAAATCAAATAATCTTTTTTCTTTAAAAAATGAAAATGTGGATATTGGCCCTCTTTGGACCGGGAAACTTCAAAATAAAAAAGTATTAGCTGAATTTAGAACAATTCTTTTCAAAAAACAATTAAATACAAAAAATGAATTGTGGAGATTACTAGATCTACTAGAAGAAGAGGCTGATGCACCTATCTTCTTTTATACAACAGATAAACTAGCATCTCTTTTAAAAAAATCTCCCCCAAAGATGGTAACGATTTTTAAAAATTTACAAGAAAAGGGTTATAACGTTTATAGGACACATTTTAGTTCTACAGGTTTTAAAACCAATGCTCCAAAATCCGAAATAGAAAAAGTGTATAAATAAAATCCAATATTATGGGATGAGAGTGTATGGCTAAAAAACTAAGAATTGGTGTTTTAGCATCTGGAGGAGGAACTGATCTTCAAAGTATTATTGATGCTTCTGATAAAGGAATGATTGATGCAGAAGTTATAGTTGTCATTAGTGATTATAAGGATGCATATGCACTTAAAAGAGCACAGAAATCTAAAATTAAAGCCTTATTTGTTGATCCAAAAGGTATAGAAAAAGAGGATTTTGATAAAAAAATCGATAAAATTCTTGAGGAAAACAATATAGAACTTGTTGTTGGAGCAGGCTATATGAGAATGCTGAGTTCTTGTTTTGTTAAAAAATGGTATGGTAAATTAATCAATATTCATCCTACTCTTCTTCCTACATTTAAGGGTACAGATGGGCAGTCCGATGCTTTAGATTATGGCGTAAAGATATCAGGTTGTACTACTCATTTCATGGATGAAAAAATGGACC
Organism: uncultured Thermoplasmatales archaeon; assembly: GCA_964533085.1. Lineage (GTDB taxonomy): Archaea > Thermoplasmatota > E2 > DHVEG-1 > DHVEG-1 > SG8-52-3. The sequence continues at coordinate 1,054 of CAZHIY010000199.1, forward strand.
ATGGCCCAATTATATTACAAGCAGCAGTAAAGGTGATGCCTGGTGATGATAGGGATAAACTTGCACATCGTATACTTGAGGTTGAACACCAGATTCTTCCTAGAACTGTTGATCTTTTTGCTAAAGGTCGGCTCAAGATTGAGGGGAGGACGGTTACAATAAAAAAAGTAGATAGTTGGAAGGATAAATACAAAGTTGTTCCTAATGTGCTTTACTCTGAGGGATATTAGCGATATATGAATTATAAAAAAAGTATTAATTGGCTTGATTCTTTTGAAAAATTTGGTATTAAACTTGGATTAGATAGGATTAAGGATATTTGTAATAAACTTGGAAATCCACAGAATAGTTACAAGATAGTTCATGTTGGTGGAACTAATGGTAAGGGTTCAGTTTGTAGATTTTTGGAATCTGTCCTTGTGACTAGTGGATATAAAGTTGGAGCTTATACTTCACCTCATCTTCAAAGATTTTCAGAGCGTATCGTTGTAAACAAAAAAGAGATTTCAGAAGCAGAAATTGTAAAACTTTTAGTAAAGGTAAAACCAATAATTGAACAGATGATAAATGAAAATAATACTCCTACTTATTTTGAGATTGTTACAGCTATAGCATTTCAATTTTTTAAGGAAAAGAATGTAGATTTTGCAATAATTGAGGTAGGTCTCGGTGGGCGATATGATGCAACAAATATTGTTAATCCAATAGTTACAATAATTACTAATGTCTCCTATGAACATCAAAACATACTTGGAGATAAAATAGAAGATATCTCTTATGAGAAAGCAGGTATAATAAAAAAAGGAATTCCAATTATTACTGCTGCAACTGGAAAAGCACTTGACGTTATAAAAAAAGTTGCCTCAGAGAATAATTCAACAATAACTATAATTGATAGTGATTCCTGGAAAAAAATTAGGAGCGGATTAGAATATCAAGAATATCAAGTTAATGGATCTTTAAAAGAATACAATGTGAAAACATCGATGCTTGGTAAATATCAAGGGGAAAATATTGCTATAACAATAAATGCAATTGAAACTCTTCAGATGAATGGTGTATATATAACAGATGAAAATATTATTGAAGCATTTTTAAAAACAAATAATCCTGGAAGAATGGAAATAGTTGGTTTTAAACCAATAATTCTTCTTGATGGAGCTCATAATGTCGCAGGAATAACTTCTCTAAAAATTACCTTAAAAGAGAATTTTCTTTATAATAAGTTAATACTTATAATTGGAATTCTCTCAGACAAAAATATACAAGCAATATTAGATATAATTATACCTGCTGCTGATATAATTATTGTTACTAAATCACAAACCAGTAGAGCATTTGATCCTTTTTTATTAAAAGATATGATTGGAAAAAAAGAAGTGATCGTAAAAGAAAAAATAAATGAAGCAATAAAATATGCAAAAACAATTGCAAAGCATAATGATCTAATATGTATAACTGGCTCTCTTTATACCGTTGGAGAAGCAAGAGATTATTTCGAATAAGATCCCCAAAAATGTAAATATCAAATTTTTATAATTGATTGATTAAAAATGTTTGAAAGTCTGGGTTTAAAATCAACAATAATAATATTTTTAAGTCTAATATTATGTGTAGCTGTATTACAAGTTTTTATGTTTTTAACTAATCGATCAATATTAACACATTTTGCATTATCATTTATTGCATTATTTTTAACATTGCTACTTTTTCATATGGTAAATATTAGACTAAAAAGACAAAAAAGACGTTAATATTTTAAAAAAGAAAAAAGAAGGGCTAAAAAATTAAGCCCCAAATATTATTTTTACTATTTGGTATAGCGCTGGGAATTGCTGGAATAGATTCCAGAACAAAGCGTTATGTGATCTAGCCCTCGGTACTTCAGCAGAAGTATCAATTTTACAGTAGTCACTTGAATCGTCTGCATTGTAAACAGTTATATCACCATTGTAAGTACCTTTTTCTTCTGTTAAAACACAGGTTACATCTACAACGACACAGTCACCTTCAGCTACGCCAGTACCACCGGCAGGTGTAAATGTCCAAGTTCCCCATGCTGGAACAGCTGCAGTATCTACATACCAGTTCAAGTATGATCCAGGATCTCCACCGTTACAAACATATATTTGTCCAGTAACAGTTGCTCCAGGACCTGCTTGACCAAAGTTCATACCAACTGGATCACAGTTAATATCTGGATAAACTGGTTCTCCTTCTGCGGTTAATTGAAATGCTAAATCGTTGACAAGATCAGGTGTTGCAGATCCTTCTTGATATGCGTAGAGATCTCCATCAAGAGATCCAGACCAAAGGAACCAACATTGATTTGTACTTGATAGAGACTGTATTGATACCCAACCGTTTGGAATTAGATCACAGCAAGGATCTAGCATAGTCTCCCAGTAGATCATTTCAAATCCGCTGTAGAATTGTCCTGTTGCTATTGGAGTTGGAGTTACTTGATATGTACAGACTGGGTTTCCGAGTAAAGCATCCCAGAATATTATTTCAAAGATATGCCCAGCAGGGTCACAATTTGCCCATGGATAAATCAGGCTAAGACCCCACTAGTGAATATCACAGATAGGTTCATTAAGGTCCCAATACTCATCCCAACAACGATATCCTGGCCCAGCAGAACTTGTATGGAAAATCCAACTTCCTTCTGGTGGAATTGGTTGTTGATCAAAAATCACAGCACCAGTAGTGCTTGGACTGCTTTCAAATGATATACTTGGTCCTGTTGCCCTTAAAAATTCTGGGTTCATTTTTTCTTCTACTGTATCTGCTGTTACAGCCATTGATGTAAAAATGAGGGCTGCTGCAATCAGCAAAACGCCTGCGCCTTTTATAACGTATTTTTTATTTCTTTCCATATTGCTCCCCCTTTATATTAATGTAATATATGTTCAAGGATATAAAGTTTTTTTAAAAATATGTACATTTTAATTAAAATTAATAAAAATTAAAAAATAGGTTAAAAATATCCAAAATTGTAAAAAGAATTGAAATTATACTTAAGTATCAATGTTTGAAAATCGAAGTGAAAAACAGTTAATAATAATTTATGTTCTCATTGCTTTATTAGTAACATTTTTATTATCAGTTTATCATCTTTCTCCATTTAGCGCTTGGCCAAAAGATCCTATACTTGTTGTTATTGCTGCAAATATTGAGTTTTTTTGTATTTTTTATATTCTATATCTACCTCTGAAAGTTAAGAGAGGTCAAAAATAATATAGAATGATTTTATTACTTGTTTTTTGTGACAGAGCATAATCTCCAGATAATAAAGATAAAAACACTTCATGATGCAAAAGAAGAAATTAGTAAGATAGGTAGTGATCCAAAAAGTGTTGAGATAATGGCCCCTAAAGCTATTTTAAGGGCAATTAAACTTGAAAATGTGGTTCTTCAAGACGCGATAATAATCAAACAGGATATGCTTTCGATAGGTGGAGAGGTTGCTGTTCCAAAAAATACATTTGAGTTATACAAAAAAACTGGTGAAATATTAATATTTGGAACTATTAAACAACTAAGAGACCTTAGTATAAAGC
>CAZHIY010000200.1:0-4607 GCA_964533085.1 uncultured Thermoplasmatales archaeon
CCACTTTATAATTATTTCAGATTCATCCCATCTTCCTCTTTTTTTTTATTAAATGTATTTTTAAAAAGGTAAGGTTATCTTTTTAAAATAGATCCTATTTTTCTTTATTGAAAATTATTGATGGTGAAACATGAAAGAAGGATATATAAAATTAAAAATTGCAGAATTGAATGATAAATGTAAGCAAATTGATCAAATAATGTCCATGGAAAAATCAAAGCTTGAGTTATTGGAGCAAAGAGTAGGAGGATTTAAGGACCTAATAAAGAAGCTACAGGAGTTAGATAACTATAAGGAAAATATGCTAAAACAAATAAAAAAAGATAATCAAGATCTTCTTGAAAAAGAGATAATAAATATTTCTAAAAAAGTATCAGAAAACATAGAGCTAAAAATGATAAGTAAAATAAAGGAAATTGAAAGGATAAATGATTATATAACAAGTCGAGAAAAGGAATTAGCCCAACAATCAGAAAAGATAACAAATATTAATGCAAAGATAGACTATCTTTTAAATCATAATAATTTTCTCATGATGAAATTAGTAAATAAAGGAGTAATTTCAGATAGAGAGGTCAATGAATTACATATAAGATCTAAGAAAAAAATAGAATGAATTTGTCTTAAAATGAATTAAAAATAATTTTTATTATTAGATACGAATAGGAATCTATTTTAAGAAATTCTTATTATACTCTGAGATAAATTAATTTTAAATGATGAAATATGACATTAAATCCATATGATTGGCAAAATCGTCTTATAAGAATCTACAGAGGAAAGGGTGTAATCAAGGCATTTGCTGGTACCGGTAAAACCTATGCAGCCATTCTATTATTAAAGGATAGAGGTTATGAGAAAGTAATAGTCGCAGTTCCTACTAGAAAATTAAAGAATCAATGGATAGAGGAATTAGAAAAATATGGATTAAAAAATGTAATTGTTGAAACTTTTCATATACTCTCAAAGGAGAGATCTTATGGTTTAGAATGTGATATATTAATTATTGATGAGTGTCACAGAAGTACAAGCCCTATCTTTAAAAGATTGTATGACAATATTTCCTATGAAAATATTCTGGGTTTGTCTGCTACTCCAAATAGACCCTGTCTAGATCATTGTGGTGATGTTATCATCAATGTTCCTTTAGAGGATGCTCAGATTTGTGATTTTATAGTTTATTTTCATGCAGTTGATTTATCACTTGATGAGCGAATGTTATACGATGAATATTCTGAGGCTATTAGAAGATATTTAGGGCGAATGAGAAGTATAGATGATGGAGATAAATGGGACATTCGAAAAAAACTTGATTCAATGATTTTCAAACGAAGAAGTCTTGTTTATAGTGCTGAGGAAAGAATTCCCAAGGCAGTTGAATTATTAACAAAAAATAAAGATAAGCCAACATTGGTTATTTGTAAGCGAATCGAACAGGCAAATACCATTTCAAAAATAACAGATTTACCGGTTTATCATAGTGGAAACGTAGATGAAAAAGCACTTGATGATTTTCAACATGATAGGATTTCTGCACTTCTTTCTGTTGGAATGTTGGCTGAGGGTTATGATAAACGAAATATAAAATGCCTGATTATTGTTTCAACTGCAATTACTGAAGCATATCACATACAAAGCATTGGTCGTGCCGTAAGACTCCCTGATGATGCATATATTCATATCCTTCTTGCAAGAAAAACGACTGATGAAAAATTGTTACAATTTAGAAAAATGTATAATCATAAACTTGTTGGTGCGTTTTCAGCTGGAGCATTAAAACCTAGAAATCCCTGGATTGAGCAATATTATATTGCAGATGAATATTCAATTGATGCACAAGGTAGAATTTTTAAACGTTCTGATAACAGAAAACAATACTTTAAAGGCAATATAGTAACTGCTGAATTAGAGAGATTATTTGATTATCGCGGTGGAAAGTTTCGCATAACAAAAGAAAATTTTGTCCTTGCAAAAAGAAGGGGGAAAATCATTCCTCTAGGAATGCTTCATGAACCATTAGAAATAATCAAACCAACTAGAATGAAACCATTACAAAAATAAGATTATTTTCTTTTTTGTTAATAATTGCTAAGGACTTTTTCAAGTTCAGATAAAGAGAAAATGATATTTTTTCCTTTTTCTGTTTTTTTACGATTAAGATAAATTGATCTTATACCAATTCTTTGTGGGCTTTTATAATCAAATTCTTTATTATCACCTACGTGGATTAGTTCACTAGATTGTATTTTTAATAAGCTTAATACATATTTGTAAACGTCTAGTGTTTTCTTTACTGTATTGAAATCTGAAAGTGATGAAAAAACATGTTTAAAAAAAGGTTTTAAATTTGTTTCTTTTAGTTGAATTTCAATGAACTCTTTTTTTGCATTAGATATAATTATCAGTTTAAATTTCTTTTTTAGTTTTTCAAGTGTTTGAATTGTATCTATGAATAATTTAATGTTATGTTTATATTCATTGAGAAGGTTTTTCCAGAAATTCTTCAACTCAAATTTTTTGAACCACCATTCAATGTCGTACCATTCTTTTCGGTTTTCTCCAACTTCTTCGTAAAGTTTATAGATAAATTCTTTAGCTTGTTTAACTGGTATGTTTTTTTCCTTTGAGTATAGTTTTGGTAATCCTTCTAACCAGACTTTGTCTGCAAAGGTTGATTTCACAAGTGTTCCATCTAGATCAAATGATACTATTTTTATCATTAGTTTAACACTCTTCTTTTTAAAAATAATAGGATTTAATAATAAAAAGTATAGTGGTTATAATAAATAAGGGAGGTAGAAAAAGAAATGAAAATAATTATGTATCTATTCTTTTTCTACTCTAAACTAAATTAAAGTATAACCATGAAGATTTAAATATTATAGTAAAATGTTCGGAAAAAACCAAACAATCTCTTCTATAAAACTAGTTTTTTAATGAATAAATAACGAATATTTAAAATAAAAAAGATAAAGAAAAGATTAATGAAACATTAAGCTAGCTACAAGTAACAAAAAAGAGATTCCAATAAGAGAACCGATAAAGAAACGATGGTCTAAAATTAATATATTTTTGTTTTTTACATTCATTCCTTTCACCAACCTTTAATTTTTTTCTATCAGATATATTTCTATTATTTGTTATATTTATATCCATCGTGTGAAAATGTCAAAAAGTCTAAATAAAGTATTATTTTAAAGAAAAAATTATTCAAGAATTGGAATATGTTTCCAAAATGGAAAAATACCTCCACCTCTAACCAGATATACCTGTCTTATGTAGTTATTATCTGGATTTGAGTCTAGTGGGGTTACTTCATACTCTATATTAAAAATTCTAGGAATAATATTTAAGAATATTAAACCCGCGCTTGATTTAGGAATCCATGTTTCACCAGGATCTAATGCACCAATTAATAATGCACCCCAGGCTCTACTGTAATTCCCTTTAGTGATAAAATATGTAGAGTTCCCATCATATTTTACAACTTTATTTGTGGGAGAATCTCCTATATTTTTAATTTCAAGTGTTAAATGTAATTCACCTAAAAGTCCTTTTTCCTCTTTCCAAATATATGGTACAATATCAACAATTGCTAGATCAAAACCCTGATTAGGAGTTTCTGAAATTTTTTTATTTATAAAATTATCATAAATAGAGTCCTTATCTGAAATATACAAGGCTTTTATATATGGCATAAAAGCTAGAAAGATAAACAAAACAACTATACATAATACAATATATTTTTTCATATTTTATCTCCTAATTATATATTCATATTATTTTTAATCATTTAAATATTTCCAAAATTATTATATTTACCACAATTGTAAATTATTTTTTTTAAAGGAAAAAAAGGAAATTAGGGGCAACAGATATTACAAAATTGCCCTTAGTTTTGTAAATAGGTTTGAAAAGCTATTCATGAAAAAATCTAGAAGTCTAAGATTAACCTGTCTTGTTACTGCCCTATTTTTAATTATATATATATTATGATTACACTGACCACTTTTTCCACTCATAATATCTCTAGCCATTGAAATTATTGTTTGAGATCCTCCATCTGAATATGTATGTGTAAATGTTACCTCTTCACTGGAGGGATATGGACCTTCCCAATCAACATATGTTCCGTCGCCCCATACAATATAGTAAAACAGATCATGATCATCTGGATCAACTGCTGTAATTTTAAATTCTATTTCTTTTCCAGTTGTAGCAATTTTTGGTCCTGTCATTGTTGGTTTTTCTGGGATTTGATTCTCATTAATTATAATAGTTGAAGGTTCAGACCAATCACTTTGAACACCATTTATATCTTTTGCAGTTGCTTTTACTTCGTATTCTCCAATTTCAGACCAATTATGTGATGCTTCTCCAGTTTGACCTGAAGCATAAGGACCTACCCACTCACTATAGGTACCGTCACCCCAATCGAACCTATAATAGATATCTTCTCCTTCAGGTTCTGTAGTACTAGAAGTAAATGTAGCATACTGATGCTGTGTACATTCTTCCGGGCCATCAGGTTTAGTCGGTGTATCTGGTGGTTCGCTACCAGCCCAGAGAGAAAGTGTCTCTCCGATTCCTTCTGGATAATCTCCATA
>CAZHIY010000201.1:0-4584 GCA_964533085.1 uncultured Thermoplasmatales archaeon
CAATAGCATGAAAAGAATCCCCTGGTCCAAAAACATCATTCTCAACAATAGATATGGATATTTCTAAGGATGCATCAGAAGACGCAGTTACACCCTGTACACCACATAATAATATGAGCAATATAAAAGGAAAAAACAACGATAATAATTTACCTCTGATTCTAAATGTGCATCCATTGCGCAATGTCCTTTATTCCCTCCAGTAATACATTTTGAATATTTTTTAAATGTTTAAGTTTTTTGATTACTTGCAAATATCATAGCCACATAGATTGCCGCTGAAAAATTAAAAGAGAAGAGTGGAATTAACCTTCATTGTTCTATTCCTCTTCGTATTCATCTATTTTCGTTTTTCCATAAAGAGAAAACCAGTCTTGAAAAGAAAAACAATTATCAGGATTATAATTAGTATTACGACTAGGACAATAGGAATCCACAGTGGAAATCCTTCTGATGAAGGACGGGCTTTAATAGTGAATGTCTTAAACGTACTTGCTGTTTGATCATCACCATAACTATAAACAACCTCATATGTATACTCTCCAGTGGATAAATCCTCTGTCAATATTGTTTTATTGTACGTTTTCTGCCCAAGAACCGATACATTCTCCTCATTGGTCCAAACAACCACAGTTTCCTTGTAAAGTGAATAGATAACTGTACCATTGACCAACCCGGGTTCTCCAACATTAATCAATGTTATTAACGCATTGATGCTTTCACCGATGGTAACAGAATCTGTTGTCAATTCCAAAATAACATCGAAAAGGAAACCTTCATAGCTGTATATGAATAGGTATTCAACAGCTGGGTCATCCAACACATATATCTTGTTATCAATTCTCCATATCCTATCAGCGGAGATTATTCTTCCATCTGATGTCTTAACTGTTAAGTCAGTTATTTCTGAATATTCATCAGTTACTTCGATATATATCCAGTTGCTCTTATTTACAGTCACTGTAACTGTTATCGTTTTGTTATCTGCATCTTTAACAGCATCTGTAACAGTTCCGTTAACATGTGTTACTTGTGTGATTGTATCTGCATCTGTATCCCAAATGAAAGCCTTAGCCAAATTACCATTTACAGATATTAAAAACGAGGAGTTCCCATTAATATTTACATCATGTTCGGCGTTTAATACACCATTTGGATCGGTAAAGGTATCATTTATCCCATCTCCATCTGTATCTGCTGCTGAAAAGTTATATTCAAGCTCTATATTGAATAGATCTTCAACCTTTTCCTCTCTTGTCTCTTCAGGTGTTTCTTCCTCCTCTTCTACGGGCGTGGGTATCCCACCTCCTCCACCACCTGGCGTTGAAATAGTAAACCTTGTTGATTTATCAGATGTATAAGTATAAGACGTTGAATTTACAGCAAGTTTGGCATAAAGTGTACCAGTAGTATGAGTTGTATATGTTATAGTATAAAGAAACGTTATATCAATTGAACCGGATCCATAACCATAACCATATCCATATCCAAAGTCATGCTCTGAGCTATCGTACTCATCAGTTCCATTTTGGGATCCATATTCATTCCAACCGTTGCCTATCACTGTTGTATTTGTCACTGTAAACTTCCCTGAAGGAGAATCTTCTATCTCGGTTCCATTAATATAGAATTTTACATAGGCAATCTGCTGATTATTAGCATTGTTAAAAATTGTGAATGTAAGGTTATTTACAGGGATTTTTTCATAACCACGTATGGTTAGATTTACATTACTAAACGTAATGGTAGATCCTGTGTTAGCTGATGTGCTACTTGGTTCTCCAGGGTGCAAATAAACAGCAGTAGCAGGTGGGACAAGAATGAACAATATTAGAAATATCAATAATACTGATATAGCTATTGCTAATAATTTCTTTCCCAATTCTCCTTTTACCATGCATCCATCATCCATTAAATGTAATGTATAACAATTACTTTAGTAATTATTATGTTAGTTATGATATTTATAATTTGCTCTTTCTTTAACGTATCTAAGATAGTTGTCAACCTTAATTACGTCTGTACCTAAATGATTTTTATCCCACCTATCCCTATCTCTATATCATGTGGCTTAAGTGTATGTTTAGTACTTCGCATTTTCATCACCGACAACTTCCTTCGGTCCATAGTAGAATCAAAACTACAAAGGACGACACCGTCTACCAAAAACTCAGAAATTCCATCCCTGGAACAAAGAGATGAACCATGATTCACCTCTGATGTAACCAATGAGGTTGAATCCGCTGTCTCTAACGCATTTAATATATATCGTATGTGACCTCTTCTTACCGGTATCTTATCCTTCAAGGAATATTCATCAGGTGTTATGATACTGATAGCGCTTGTGTTATCTGGATTTTTTATATATAATGGCACCTCGGATAACTGAGTGAGTGAGTCTAATACGATTCGGTCATATTTTCCAGATAATATCTCATTGGTCATGGTTTCATATACAAATTTTTTACATATATCTAAGAATAGGAATTTTATTTGCCCTTTTTCTATTGCTGGTTGAAAATCAATACCAAGTTCTCTTGCTTGATTAAGGAGTTTCCCAACTTTTTTATCAAGTGTAAAAAATAAGCATTTATCTCCTTCTTCTATACCTTTATATATGAATTGGAGGCATAGTATTGTTTTACCGCTCCCTGGTGGACCAGAGATTAGGGTTATGGTGCATTTTGGAATACCTCCTGATATTAGGCTATCTAAACCGGGTATGCCGGTTTTAATTCGCTCTGATGTATCTGTGTATTTTCTATCAACATTATACTCTGATGTGCTATCCATCCATTATAACCTCCTTTTATTTTCAATTACGGAGACATTACATATTGATTTTTGGTATAAATAATTAATGGAGATTTTTTAAAAATCGTTAGATTTAATAAAGATGAAAATATTACAATTGTAAGTTTTACGTAATATATATGTAATGCCATATGAGGGGCAATTGTAAAAGGGAAAAAATGGGTGTAAAACTCATTAATGATGTGGATGTCAAAACTTTGCAGATTGAAATAAAATGAGTTAGAAAACATAATAATTAGACTTTATAAAGAAAGAAAATGAAAAAGCAAAGAATATTGAGGGGATGAAAAAATGGAATTAGAAAGGGAAAAAGAAATTGAAAAAAATAGTTTTGAACCATTACAAAACAAGGATTGGTTATTCCCTGAAACAGGAAAAGCTGGTTTCCATTACGACGACGTCAGTAAGGCTGTAACAGGTCTTATAAACGAACTTAGAAAAACCCATATGGATCTATATGAAGATGAGCTCATCACATGGGTTAAAAAATGGTTTCCAGACATTACTGAAATAGAATAAGGCTCTGGGATGAAAGAACCAAGGACATATGGGGAAATAACATCTATATATGAAGGTGGACAACTAGAAATTGTTGGATATACTGAAAATATTATTTCAAAGAGAGATGTATGGTGAATATGAAGAAAAGGATAATGGTAGTAGATGACGACTTTGACTTAACTTTCTATATTAGAAATAGATTGAAAAGTTTGAATGCTGAATACGAAGTAATTGGTGCAGATAATGGGATGAAATGTATTGGTCTATTATATGATAATGATATCCCTGATCTCATCCTGTTAGATGTTATGATGCCTGAAATGGATGGGATTGATGTCTTTAAGAAATTAAGAGAAAATCCATTGTGGAAAAAAATCCCTACGGTTTTTTTAGTTGATGATGGTGACGGCTTTAATGAATTTTTTGTTAGCAATATTCTAGATAAGGATTATATTTTAAAGCCTTTTGATCTGGATATATTCGCAACCTGGGTTGAAAAAAGATTTCAAGATACAGGAGGCATTAAAAGGGGGAGGAAAAAACAAAAGGTTGCAGTATAAAAGACGGATATGGGGGGAGTGTAAGGGGAGACGTCTCTTTGTACTCCGCCTATTGTAAAATTAGCAGGAAGTAGTGGTGTTTGAAGTTGAAAAACGATATGGTTGTTGGCTTCGTACTAATAAATACAAGCCCGACACATGAGCATGAGGTGTATAACAAACTCCAGAAAATGCGGCGAATCATTGAAGTGCACCCATTGTTTGGTGAGTATGATTTAATTGCAAAAATCGAAAGTGATGATTTCAAGACCTTAGGAGATATTGTCTTAAACACCATTAGACCAATAAAGGGTGTGATAGATACAAAAACGTTGACAGGAACAAAAATTTAAGGAGGTAAAAAGTATGTTGAATTATTTTTTGAGTATGGTGACGCTGGTATTTGCTATCGCAAGTATAATTGCAGGAATATTCACAGCATTTTTTGGATCAGGTAAAAGTAGAGCAGTTGGCGGAATATTAATTGTCATAGGGTTACTTGTGTTTGTAATATTTCTGTATGGTGCAAACTTATTAACTGGATTTCTAGGAACTCCAGAAGGTATCTTGAATTTCCAAGGAACTATTGTTCATGGAGTAGTTGCAATTGTTGGTGCTCTTGTTGGTGCAGGAGTTGCATTAGGAATATTTCTTCTGGCCATTATGAAAGCATGACAAGAATTAGAGAATTTTTCATCTGAGATATAAAATTATGAATGAACAGGATTTA
>CAZHIY010000202.1:0-4531 GCA_964533085.1 uncultured Thermoplasmatales archaeon
GCCAAGAGCTGGAAGTAGACAACACCCAACAATGTATGATGGATATGATGGTGAACTTCCATTAATATACCTCACTGAATCAACAAAAAACTCTGAAAATGAGAAAACTGGTATTTCATTATTAAATATAGGTAGTTCATCTGAGAACTCGATTATCTGTGGATTTATCAAAGATGCTGAGACTGATGATCCAATTGAAAATGCTTTAATCTATGTTAGAGGACGCGGTGATGATTGGGAATTTTTTGAAAATGAAACAACGACAAATTCAAATGGTTTTTATAGCATAAACATTCCTCCTTCCAGATGCTCAGTAACTATTTATGCGGATGGATACTGTGGTGAAGGTTCCGGAAATATCAATATTGATGAAAATGAAATATTTTGGTTGAATTACTCCTTGTATCCTCGCCCACCAGAAAATTCAGTAGTTTGTGGTTTTATTACGGAAGTGGAAACAGAAGATCCGATTAATGATGTATGTGTTAATCTATATTGGCAAGGAGAACAAGACCAGTTTTATATGAATGAAACTTTTTCTGACACAAATGGATTTTATTCTATGAATGTAGCAGCAGGAGAAATAGATCTTGAAATTGAATCAAGTAAACATTTCCAAGAATATTTTGAGGAAGTTGTTATCGATGATTTTGAAACATTATGGTTTAATTTTTCTTTGATACCCCGCCCTATAGAAAATTCGGTTGTATGTGGCTATATTACGGATAAGGAAACAGGAATCCCAATAAACAATGCTCGTATTGAATTTGAGTGGAATGATATAATTTCTGGTCACAGCTATAGAAACGAAACACTAACAGATTCCTCCGGGTTTTACAGTATAAATATTGCAGCAGGAGAATTATACCATGATATTCGTAAAGAGGGGTACGACTATTATAATCCATATCGTATTGACAGCATTGAAAACGAAGTAGTATGGATGAATGTTACCTTAGAAGAAAGCGCTATTGAAATAGATTTTGCAAAACCCTTACAGGCATTTTATGTTAATAACAATAGAATAATGCCGTACAATAAAATAAGAATTATCGGAAATATTGATATTGAAGCATATGTCTATGAAGATTGGTTTGGGGAAAATCAAGTTGAAAGAGTGGAATTTTATATTGATGGTGATTTAAAAGAAACAGTTAGTTCTGAACCTTATATTTGGACATGGACTGAAAGAAAAATTGGCAAACATACAATAAAAGTAATTGCTTATGACTTAGAAGGAAAGAGTGTCAGTAAAGAAATTGAAGTACGAAACTTCCTATGAAAATTCTATAAAATTGCTAATGTTCTGTATAATTGAAATATTATGTTATCTAAATTTTTTTAGAAAAGTACATAAATATCTATAAATATGACCATTCCCGAGAGTTTATCATGAGGAGAATCAACCTGATAGTAACTATTTTAATAATCTCTATTACAGCATTATCATTTAGTATTAGTGCAGAAGAAATTAATTCATCAAACAATGATATAAAAATAAATACGAATGAGGATTTTATAACAGTTGAAGAGATAATAATTTTATCAGGACCATCTGAGGAAAATATTGGCATTATTAGATTTTGGATTCAAGATGGCGCTCAAGATGTAACAATTTCTGTTAATACTGAAAATCTCGAATATGAAACACAAGATAACATCTATACAACAAATTTATCAGCTTTAGAAATCAAAGAGAATTCCCAACCAACAGTAAAAATAAATTACAAACTCAATAAAGAAAATGAGTACTTACAAAAAGAAATAATAAGAAATACAAGTTCATTTGTAGTCACATTTGATGAAAATATATTGTACAGAAGTACCAATTTGATTTCTGGAACTTCAATAAATGTGTATCTATATCAACAAACATCAATAGAATCAGATCTTAATCTGTATTTAATTATTGGAATAGTTATTTTATTAGTTATACTAATAATTGTTATTATTAATACAACTCGAAAACCTAAACCAACAAAAGCAAAAAAAAGTATTATTGAATCTGAAGAGCTTCTTTCAACAAAAAAATCTCTACTTTTGTCTTTGTTAAAAGATGTTGAAAAGCAGCATAGATCAAAAGAAATATCAGATGAAACTTACCATAAGATAAAGGAGCACTATAAAAACGAAGCTGTCGAAACAATGAAAAAACTTGAAGATATCAGCTCAAAAGTCAAATAAACTTTGTTGCATACTCTCTGCTTTTTCTTCTTCATCTTCCTTTGGTGTATCTGTTGAAATTGGTTTTTCATAAATAATTTCAGGAGAATGCATAATCTCTTTTAGTTTATGCTTGTGACTTTCGCCAAGTAAATATTTAATCTCAGATTCAGATAGATCAAGATTATTTTTCATTTTAATTGCAAAATATGTATTGTTCCTAAACATATGAGTAAAATAAGATAAAAGGTAACTCTTGTTTTTAGATTTAGAGCAATGAGAAATACTTTTGAGTTTTCCAAGAATTAAATCTCTAACTTCAAAAGTACTCCTAAACTCTTTTCTTACTCTTAACCATGTGGGAAAGTTATAGCTGTCATTTGGATAGTTATGTGTTTTTGCAGTGGCCACTCCACCATTCATCAAATCACATGCATAAGACCATAAAGCATAATTTTGTCGTCGAGATGTTCTACCAAGAAATAGATCTGCTTTTGACAAGGCTTCGTATCCATTAACAAGATCACTTGAGTCTAGATATTCCCTGGGAAGGTTTTCACATATCCATAATATTACAAGATTTGGATCTAAATCTAGATGTGACAGACTTTCTCTAATTGATTTGATGTTTCTTGTTTTAAACACATCTCTTAATGCATTGAAAATGTCTTTTTCTCTATCTCTATAACCTAAAACATTTAGAGATTTTATATCAACAAGAGTTTTATCAAGAGATATCGATTGCAAATCATTTATTGCTGAACGAATATCTCCCTTACTTCTATCTGCAAGGGTTTTCAAAACATTCTGATCAATATTTATCCCTTCCTTCAAACAGATCTTTCTTAACAGGTTAAAAACAGAGCTTGAATAAGGATTATAGAATTTGATATGTTTGCACATCGATTTTAAGACCTCACCACTTCCTTTTGTTAATGCATAGTAATCATTTACTATCAAAATTATTGGTTGACATGTCGATTTTATAGTATCAATAATTGCTTTTTTTCCACCTTTGTCACTTAAATCATTTACTTCTTTATTTGAGCTGTCAATTTTTTCATAGAGGTTATCTGCTTCATCTAGAATAATTAATTTTCTTCCACCATTTTGTGATGAGATAAACGATCCATCATCAGAAAAAGTTTCATTTATAGATCCAAAAGTTGCAACATTTTTAATTTTTAAAGCATTTCTTGCATCGGAAGTATTAAGCTCAATTGGAATCCATCCAAAGTCATTTGCAAGTGCAAGTGCACTACTTGTTTTTCCTGTACCAGCTTTTCCAGAAAGTATTACTGCTCTTTTTTTTGGAATTCCTGTACTCCAAGAGCTTGCCCATTTAGTAAGTTCAATTAAGGCTTTTTCGTTTCCCACAACCTCATCAAGGCTTTTAGGTCTATAATCCTCTGTCCAGTCCCCCATAACAAAAAAATATAATAAATCCTGCATATTTTAATATTTGTTTTTCTGTTGCATAACATTTTTATCAGAATGCATTATTTCCCATTTCTAAAATGCGGGGATGGCCCAGCCCGGCACGGCGAAGGATTGCTAATCCTTTGGTCTTACGACCACGGGAGTTCGAATCTCCCTCCCCGCGTAAAACTACTATATTTACAGAAGGAAAATAATACTCTTGTAAAAAGTGGTCCCCGCTCCGATTTGTTAACACATTCATGTTAGTTTTTATGTTTGGTAATATTTGGCTATCTAAAAAAATAAAAAAAAAGTAGAGTTGGACTAATGTTTTATAGGCAATCTTCTGCCTTGAATTATACATCATTCTGCTTCTCCTGTTGCTCTCCATATGGCTCAGCATCTCCTTTTGAAAATCATTGCATTTATTATTTTACAGAAGATTCAGCAGTCTTTCCAGTAATGGGAAACAACCTATCTATTCTTGTAGGCAAGGGCAAATATAAAAAAAGAGAAAGTATGTTATTGTAGTCTATGGTATAGTGTTTGGAATTGCTCCACAAGAACAAATGGTCCAAGAATTAATCCATTGACATTTACAGAAGCATAGTATTCATCTCCATTTTCAAGTCTTAATCTCGCTTCAATATTTATCCTAGCAGGACCGAAACCAATAACAGGTCCCATTTTTTTACAATTAAGGAAATCCGGATAGTCTTTAAGCCATCCTACCTCTTCACCCAGAATCATAAATGTTGCTTTTGTTGTTATTGTTAATTCAAGAGTTGAATTATAAAGTGGGTATAGTACTGTAATGTTTATTTTGTATCCTAAAAATCCACCTTTAACTTCAATTTCAATTAGCGAATCCTGTATATTTAAAGGTTGAGCTTCAGGGCACCCCATCAATCTAGAGTTGGTTTATAAAGGACTATTTGATTTCTCCTAA
>CAZHIY010000203.1:0-4500 GCA_964533085.1 uncultured Thermoplasmatales archaeon
CTTAGCAGCAATATCATTCATCTTTTCACATTCTTACGAATAAACTTAACAATATCTTCACAACGAGTACCGGGGCCAAATACTCCGCTCACACCTACCTTTTTTAATTTTGAAACATCTTCTTCGGGTATTATTCCGCCACCAATAACAATTACATCATCCAAACCTTTTTCTTTCAATAGTGTGGTAACATCCTTAAACAATGTCATATGAGCTCCAGATAGTAAACTTAGACCAATCACATTTACATCTTCCTGAACTGCAGTTTCAACTATCATTTCAGCTGTTTGATGTAGTCCAGTATAAACAACTTCCATACCAGCATCACGCAGAGCACGAGCAACTATCTTTGCACCTCGGTCATGGCCATCAAGACCTGGTTTGGCTACCAAAACTCTAATTTTTTGATCCATATGATAACATCCTCCTCAATAAATTGCAGGTTCAGTATATTCCCCAAAAACCTCCCTTAATACATCACAAGTTTCACCCAATGTAGCAAATGAATGAACACAATCAAGAATAATAGGCATTAAATTTTTATTACTATTTGCAGCCTTTCTGAGATTATCAAGATTTCGATCTGTTTTTAAGTTATTTCTATTTTTACGTAGTTTTTTCAATCGATTAATCTGACGTTCTTCACCCTTTGCATCCATCTTTAAAATTGGAATTTCAATGGGTTCATCCATCTGATACTTATTAACACCAACCATAATACGCTCTTTTTCATCGATTTCTTTTTGATATTTATAAGCAGATTCAGCTATTTCACGTTGGAAAAAACCTTTCTCAATAGCTGGAATTACACCACCTAATCTTTCAACTTTGTCAAAATATTTGTAAGACTCTTCTACCATTTTATCAGTAAGCCATTCAATATAGTACGAACCTCCCAGAGGATCAATAGTGTTCGTAACACCACTTTCTTCAGCAATAATTTGCTGAGTACGTAAGGCAATACGAGCTGCTTTTGCAGATGGTAAGGCTAAAGCCTCATCCATTGAATTTGTATGAAGGGACTGAGTTCCACCTAATATTGCAGAAAGAGCTTGCATTGTAACACGAGCAATATTTATCTCAGGTTGCTGAGCAGTTAATGTACATCCAGCAGTTTGAGTATGAAACCGCATATATAAAGATCGATCGTTTTTCGCTCCTAATTTTCTCATTTCCTGAGACCAAATACGTCTTGCAGCACGATATTTTGCAATCTCTTCAAAGAAATCATTATGTGCATTAAAAAAGAAACTTAAACGTGGAGCAAAATCATCAATCTTCAAACCGCGTTTTATTGCCCACCTGACATATTCAAGACCGTCACCCAGTGTAAATGCTAGCTCCTGAATAGCTGTGCTACCTGCTTCACGTATATGATAACCACTAATACTAATTGTATTCCAACGTGGAACCATCTTAAAGCCATATTCAAAAGTATCAATAATAAGACGTATACTTGGTTCTGGTGGAAAAATAAATGATTTCTGAGCAATATATTCCTTTAAAATGTCATTTTGAATTGTGCCACCTATACTTTGTTTACTTATACCTCGATTTTCGGCATTTGCAATATAAAAAGCCCAAACAATAGCAGCAGGTCCATTAATGGTCATACTAGTTGTAACTTCATCAATAGGAATTCCATCAAATAATATCTCCATATCCTTAAGAGAAGAAATCGCTACTCCACATTTTCCAAACTCACCTCGTGAAAGTGGCTGATCAGTATCATAACCATATAAAGTCGGATAATCAAATGCAACACTAAGTCCAGTTTCACCATGCTCCAGTAGATACTTATATCGTTTATTAGTCTCCTCTGCAGACCCAAAACCACTAAATTGGCGCATAGTCCACAGACGGCCTCTATACATAGTTGGATGAATCCCTCGTAAAAAGGGAAAATTTCCAGGAAATCCTAAATGTTTATCATAATCAATGTGAGCAACATCTTCAGGAGAGTAGATACTCTTAATCTTTACTGAGGATAAGTTATCAAATCTCTGCTTGCGTTCTGAATGATTTTTAACATGTTTAAAATAACATTCTTTATTCCATTCTTCTTTCTTTTTTTTAATATTATCTAACTCTTTTTTGTCATACATAGAAGAAACCCCCATTTAGAAATCAATACCTTTTCTAGCTGGTACACCTTGCTGATAAGGATGTTTTATCTCAAGCATCTCAGTTACAAGATCAGCGTTTCTTACTATTTCAGGATGAGCATCTCTACCTGTTAATATAAGTTCAAGTTTTTCTGGTTTTCCTTCAAGAAGTTTAATCACATCTTTTAAGGAAATGAGATTATAATCAACTGCAACGTTAATTTCATCAAGAATAATCATATCATATTTTCCATTGTTTACAATCTCTTTAGAATATTTGAAACCTTTTTGAGCTAGATCAATATCTATCTGATCAGGTTTTTCTTTTGATACAAATTCGTCTCTACCATGCTGTGTAATTGTAAAATTAGAGATATTTTCAATTGTATCTATTTCACTATATCTTCGACCTTTCATAAACTGGACCATATGAACTTTCATTCCAGCACCAGCAGCCCGAATTCCTAGACCTAAAGCTGCAGTAGTTTTACCTTTTCCTGGACCAGTATATACATGAATATATCCTTTTTTCAATGAAATCTCCCCTCCGTATATTGTCTACTTTTTTATATTTCTTTCCTTAAGATGTTATAGAAACCTTTATGTTTAATAACCAGATTCCAAGCCTCATGAAATTAGAGTTAAATGACCAACAAAAAATGATACAAAAAATGGTTCGAGAGTTTGCTGAAAAAGAGATTAGCCCAGTTGCTGCAGAACTAGATAAAAAAGAAGAGTACCCAACAAAAATTCTTGAGAAAATGTCAAAACTTGGGCTTCTAGGAACAATTATTCCAACAGAGTATGGTGGAGCAGGTCTTGATACAATTAGTTATTCAATTGTTGTTGAGGAAATATCAAGAAAATGTGCTTCAACAGGAGTTATCACTTCAGTTCATAACTCTCTTGTTAGTTGGCCAATTATGAAATATGGAACAGAAGAACAGAAAAAAAAGTATCTACCAATGCTTGCAAAAGGAGAACATATCGGTGCATTTGCTGCAACAGAACCAAATGCGGGTTCTGATCTTGGTGCAATGCAAACAACAGCTGTTCTTAAGGGTAATAAATATATTATTAATGGAGACAAAACATTTATCACAAGTGGACCAGAAGCAGGTATCATTATTGTTTTTGCTGTAACTGATAAAAGTGCTGGATCAAAAGGCATTAGTGCTTTTATTGTTGAAAGTTCTTTCAAAGGTTATAAGGTTGGGAGTATCTTTGAAAAATTAGGGATAAATGCATCTAAAACTTCTGAGTTGATTTTTGAAAATATGGAAGTACCAAAAGAAAATCTTCTTGGTAAAGAAGGTGAAGGATTCAAAATTTCCCTAATTACACTTGATGGAGGAAGGATTGGAATCGGTGCACAGGCTGTAGGAATTGCTCAAGCAGCTCTTGATGAAAGTATTGAATATGCAAAACAAAGGCAACAATTCGGTAAACCTCTAGCCCAAATGCAGGCAATTCAATGGATGATTGCAGATATGGCAACTCGTATAGAAGCATCAAGATATCTTGTCTATAATGCATCCTACAAAAAAGATCTGGGTGGAAGATTTAGCAAGGAGGCTGCAATGGCAAAATTATTTGCCTCAGAAACAGCAGTTGAATCAGTAATTAAGGCTGTTCAGATACACGGTGGATATGGCTATACAAAAGAATATACTGTTGAAAGATTATTCCGAGATGCTAAAATAACTGAGATTTATGAAGGTACTTCTGAAATACAACGATTAGTTATCGCTGCAAATCTTCTTAGATAAAAATTTACTGAGGTATTTGTAATGGGGGAGTTTAATTACGAAAAAGAATATAAGAGTTGGAAATGGGATACTCCTAAAAAGTATAATATTGGTTATGATTGTGTTGATAAACACACTAAAACAAATAAAAAAAACAAAGTAGCATTATACTGGGAGAATGCTGAAGGAGATTCTGAAAAATATACTTATAATGATATGAAAAGACTTACCAATAAGTTTGGTAATGCTCTTAAAAATCTTAATTTTAAAAAAGGAGATAGATTTCTAATAAGACTTCCTAATCTTCCAGAGTTTCAGGTATCTTTTTTAGGGGGAGTTAAGATAGGTGCAGTTCCTATTCCTTCAAGTGTTATGTTCAGAGCTCATGAAATAGAATATAGGATAAACGACAGTAGTTCAAAAGCAGTAATTACCACATCAAAATATGCTAAAGAAGTAAACGAAATTATGGATGAATGTCCGAGCCTTGAACAAATAATAATTGTTGATGATGCATATGGAGATCAACTTTCATATGAAGAATTAATGAAGGAATCATCCAGTAACCTATATATTGAACCAACAAGTAAAGATGATATGGCTTTTTTCTGTTATACATCTGGAACCACAGGGAATCCAAAAGGTGC
>CAZHIY010000204.1:0-4488 GCA_964533085.1 uncultured Thermoplasmatales archaeon
CTTTGAGATTTTGAAGGATTTTTACTATCTTATCATAACATTCCCAGTTGCGTGCAGCCTTACCGGTCCCACCATAAATAATTAGTTCCTCAGGAATTTCAGCGTTTTCCAAATTGTTCTCAAGCATTCTTAATATTGCTTCCTGTCTCCACCCTTTACATCTCAGATCGCTTCCCTTTTCAGCCTTGATAATTCTCCCCATAAAAATCGATACTTTATATTTATAGACTCTACTTAAATCTTTTTTAAAAACTTATTTTAGCAAAAGGGAAGGATGGCTGGCCTCACTAGGAGGGGATGGGATGCACTCTAACAAAAACTACCAGCCCGATTCCTTCCACTAAAAACAAATAAGTAACGCATATATATGTTTTTCGCTAATAGACCTATAAAAGAGATATGCTCACAACGTTGTTTCCTCTTAGAATAATTGTTCCAAGCCGTCTCTTGTTTTCCACAAATGTCTCTTCAACATCAGATAAAACCATATTCATATATTCATCGTAACCAGAAAGCTTTCCTTCAATCATTCGTCCATCCTTCAGTAGAAGTGAGAGCTTTTGGTTCAATGCTTTTTCTAGGACATCTAAAGGTAATGCCATGGAGAAGGTGAAATATGTTAGCCTTTTTAAAGTATTCCCTTAGTTTTTTCCTATTAATAAATGATAAACATTAAATGGTAAATGTTGATTACAGAACTGCCAAAAGGGGAGGTAAAAGCCTATGGCTGATGGAAATATTGTTCATGTGGTAGGCACGGGAACTATAGGAGAACCATTGATTGGACTGCTTAGTGATGCACGTGATGAATTGGGAATTGATGAAGTCACTTTTTATAAACATACACCCGTTTTAACTGACAGACCAAAAATCAAAGGATTAGTCAATAGAGGTGCAAATCTAGCAGTTAGTGAAACAAAATTAAAAGAATTTCAGGAGCTGGGTCTTGAACCAATTTATGATGCAGAAGAAGCGATAAAACGAGCATCAGTTGTTATTGATTGTACTCCAAAAGGCACAGGTCTTATGAATAAAGAGAAGTACTATACAAAGTATAAGAATAAAATTAAGGGATTTATGGCCCAAGGATCTGAATTCGGCTTTGGAAAGATGTATGCCTTAGGTATAAATGATAAAGCAATAACGCCAAAAGATAAATTTATACATATAGTAAGCTGTAATACCCATAACATCGCTGTATTAATTAACACTCTAGGGATAGAAAATGGAAAAAACATTCTTAAAGAAGGAAGATTCCTATGTATAAGAAGAGCAAATGATATCAGCCAAGTAAAAAGCTTTATTCCCTCTCCAGAAGTAGGAGCTCATAAAGATGAAAAAATGGGAACACATCATGCTGTAGATGTATATCATCTGTACAAGACATTGGGAATTGAACTAAATGTCTTTTCTAGTGCTTTAAAATTAAATACTCAATATATGCACTGCATATGGTATGATTTGAAACTTAACTTAAAAATAACAAAGGAGACTGCAGTTCAAAAGTTCATTGATAATCCAAGGGTTGCAGTAACCCATAAAAAATCAGCAAATTTAGTATTTTCATTTGGTAGAGATCATGGTCATTACGGAAGAATACTTGACCAGACTGTTGTTGTTTTACCAACAATTCATGTTCTAAATGATAACGAGGTCTTTGGCTTCTGTTTTACACCACAAGATGGAAATTCAATATTAAGTAGTATTGCTACAACTGCGCGTTTTTTATATCCAGATACATATGAAGAAAAACTAAAGTTTCTAGGAGCATTTCTACTTCAAGAAGTATAAAAGAAATCCTTAAACAAACTATAAAATCTTATATTTATATAGTACTCTTGTCGAGATATTTGATAAAATGAATAGTGAAAGTAAAACAATACGTGATCCAATTCATGGTGACATAAAACTTGAAGGATTATTTCTTGAACTAATTGAGGCACCTGAGATACAAAGATTATACGATATCAAACAGCTTGGTTTTGCTCATCTTGTTTTTCCAGGTGCACATCATACAAGACTCGAGCATTCTCTTGGGACATATCATGTGGCTTCCAAAGCTACAGAACAAATAGAATTGGATAAAGATGAAAAGGAAATGATTTCCTGTGCTGCTTTTTTACATGATATCGGACATGGCCCATTCTCTCATACCCTTGAGTATATTCTTAGAGACATGCTAAATGTTGATCATGTTGATTTAACTGAAAAATTAATCTTTGGTGAGCATGAAATCTTTAATCAAAAGGAAAAAGAATATATTGTATCACCAAGTGTTTTTGAGATATTAAATAAACATGGCATAGATTTAAAGGAAATTGCAAATATAATCAGAGGCAATACCCGTAAAAAATACTTGGGACAGCTTTTAACAAGCCCTGTTGATGTTGATCAAATTGATTATTTAATTCGTGATTCCTATTATACAGGTGTTGCTTATGGAATGATTGATATTGAGCGTTTTTTACAAACATTAATAATTAAAAATAATCAATTAGTGGTAATGAAAAAAGGTGTAGGAGTTTTAGAAAATATCCTTATGGCTAGAAACCTTATGTATTCCTCAGTCTATTTTCACAAGACAGTACGGATTGCTGAACTGATGCTTGCAAAAGCAATAGAAAAAATTGAAGACGCAAAACCATTTGATTTTTTTAAAATGACAGATGCCGAGCTTATAAATGATTTGAAAAAAAAGGGACCATTTCAATATGAGATTGTAACTAGGTTAAAATTCAGAAAGTTGTTCAAACAATCTTTTACTACACCAAAATCGATGTTGGAAAAAAGTGGCATCGATATCATTAAAAAATTAGAAAAATTAAATTTTAGAAGAGAAAAAGAAAAAGAATTCGAAGATTCATTGAATTTACCTAGTGGACATGTGATAATTGATATTCCATCTTATGAGTTATTACAGGCCGAACCTAGAATTAAACAAACAGATATTACTATAATTGATGGAGACAAGATTAAAAGACTTGATGATTTTACTCCAGTTGCAAGAGCTATAGGATTAAGAGAAATTCCAGACTGGATTGTAATGATTATTACAGATGAAAAATACAAAGATATTGTATCAAAGAATGCTGAAAAGATACTTTTTGGTTAATTCTCTCTAACTACAACAATAATTATACCTGGAGTTCATTTTTATAACAAATAGGATAATACTTATAACCTAAAAATTAATTTGTTGAATGTGCAGTAATGACCAGTAAGAAGAAAAACAAGTTAAATAAAGTTAAAAATTACCTTAAACTTGGTAGATCCTTTGGAACTACAAATACATGGGGTGCAATTTTTATTGGTGTTCTTACATCATCAGTTTTTGCAACTTATTTAGATGCTTTTAAAATTCTTGCGATTGCATTTTTTGCTCATGCATATATAGGAGCGATAAATGAGTATTGGCATATTGAAGAAGATAAGAAACACCCACAGTACAAATATAAACCTCTTGTTAGAGGTGATATATCTAAAAGAAACGCGCTTATCTACATTTATTTTTGCTTGTCAATGACAATAATACTTTCAACTGTTTTATATCTCAATTTTTCTCCAGTATTTCTAATACTCGCAGCAGCATTTGGTACATTATATACAGTTAAAGGAAAATATATTGCCTGGGCTTATGATCTGACTCCTTCTGTTGGAGCAGGATTATTAATTGTCTATGGAGCAACAACAATTGGAGAAATTACTTCAATTACAATAGTTGCAGCAATATGTGCATTTTTTCTTAGTATGTATTCTGAATGGGTAGATGGAATGAAAGATGTTGATACTGATAAAAAATTTAAGGTTCCAACTACTGCCGTAAGATGGGGATATACACATGATAAAAAACTTACATTGAAAGACCCGAATTATGTATATTTTTTACTTGTTGTAATATTACTTGATATTACATATTCAATGCCGTTTCTATTAAAATATGTTTTTTCAGTGCCATTAATTCCAGAATGGATTACACCAACATATTTTTACATATTTTTACTAATTGGAGTTCCAATCCAGGCGTATCTTATTTTTAAAATGTATGGTAAACAAAACAAAGAATCTTTACGAAAACATCCTATATTATTCATAGGAACTACAATGTTTTTAGCTTTTAATCTTGTAATAGATAAAGTAACAATATTGGGAGTGCTTGGTATTATCATCTTTGTTTTGGGATGGGTGTATGTATTTTCTTTATTTGGCATTCAATTTTCTGAAGATAAATCTTTACATCCTAAAAAAATCTAGATAAAGATAAATATTTTTGCTATATATAAGGAGAGAATGGGGAAGATGAAGGTGGTGAGGAGAGATTTTACAAAAAAACTCCAATTTCTCCCCCATTCACTATAAAATATATCTAGAGTCAGTATATAAATTTTATTATTAAATTATCATTAATTCATATAGAAAATTAATTTTTAATAAAAAAAACAGTTGATAAAGATTTTATAATTAAAATTATATAAAATGAAAATATATATT
>CAZHIY010000205.1:0-4445 GCA_964533085.1 uncultured Thermoplasmatales archaeon
GGAATAATTAAAGCATCAATTTCCTCGATTTGATTTGGGCCTTTAATAACAATAACTTTGCCAGGAATATTTAATTTTTCAAGAGCATTTTTCATTGAAAAAACATGTTCAGAAATTGCTCCTTGGATACCTACTATTCCGATTGATAACCTACCTACCATCCTCGCTCCTGAAGGAGTTGTTCTTTTGGAATATTTTCAATTTCTATTCCTACCATGGCATCCCCAAGATTCTTACTAATTTCAGCAATAACTTCTGGTTTATTGTAGTTTGCTACAGCTTCAACTATTGCTTTTGCTCTTTTGCTAGGGTTTGCAGATTTAAAGATTCCTGATCCAACAAAGACTCCATCACTACCAAGCTGCATCATTATTGCAGCATCAGCAGGGGTGGCAATTCCACCTGCTGCAAAGTTTACAACAGGCAGTCTATGATAAACCTCTTTTATATCCCTTAAAATCTGAAAAACTTCTAGTTTAACAGTTTTGTATGCATATTCCTCAAAAACTGCAATATTATCATCAACCTTTCTTTCAGTAAGGATCTCTACAGAATTTACATAACTCTTACAATATTCTTCGCTTAGACTTTTTAGTTCATCATTTTTCATAGATTCAATATTTTTTATCATACTAGTAACCATCCTTTGATGTCTGATGGCTTCAATAATATTTCCTGTCCCTGCTTCGCCTTTAGTTCGAATCATTGATGCACCCTCCCAGATTCTTCTAACTGCCTCTCCGAGATTTCTACAACCACACACAAAAGGAATTGTAAATTTACGCTTATCAATATGATAAAATGGATCTGCAGGTGTGAGCACCTCAGATTCATCAATCATGTCTACACCTATTGCTTCAAGAGCTTGAGCTTCAACAAAATGACCAATTCTAGCCTTTGCCATAACAGGTATACTTACAGAATTAATTATTTTCTCAATAATATGGGGATCAGCCATTCTTGCAACACCACCATTAGCACGAATATCTGCAGGAACTCTTTCAAGTGCCATAACAGCAACAGCACCACTATCCTCAGCAATACGAGCTTGCTCTGCATTTGTAACATCCATTACAACTCCACCCTTCTGCATTTGAGCAAAACCTTTTTTTAGTTTTTCAGTACCATATTTTGGTTCGAAAATATTTGGTTTTTTCATATATCTTTACCCCCAAGTATATTGATTCAAATCCGATATATAAAATTCATTATTAAGAGTATGGTTGGATATAAAAATATTATTGAAATAAAAAATTTCTATTTATTTTATCTGCGGAAAGATTCTACAACTTCCTTTCCAAAAGATGTAAGACCATACAACCTGATATTTTTTTTATTATTATTTTTTTCTTCAACAATGTCTAAACTAAGAAGTGATTCTTCTTCTTTATATCTTGTACCCATCCCTCTAATTGCACCTATAACATTTGTAGGAGTTGTCTTAACATTATAAGCTATTTCAGAAGTATAACTATAACTAGGGCTAATCTCAAATAAGTACTCAGCTATCTTTTTTCTAACATTACTTCTCCTGAGTGATCTAATAACGAGCGGCCTTCTTAGTTCAGGCGAAACAATTACATCATTTACGCTAGACGTCCCATCCATTAATAAATGAATATTGCTTCTGATTTATAAATTGTTCTTCAATGAATATTTACATGCATATTCATTTACTTATTCAACAGAATTTATAACTGTAAAAGTAAAAAATTTACGTTACGAAAGAAAAATTTAAAATAGTAATTTTTTTTTCTTTTTATGATGATCGAAGTATGTAATTTTAAATCAAAGATAAGACATAGAGATAAACCTGGTTGTGATCTTACTCCTACAGATGCTGTTTGTCCTGGTGAAGATAATTGTATACTGTATCAGATATATCAGAATTTTCAGAATCAAAAAACAAAACCAAATAATGAGCAATTAGTCTATTAATTACATTATTCTTTCAATCATTTCTAAAATAAAACCATCACTATCTATTGCATATCTTGCAATACCAATTTTCTTTGCATAATTTTTCATTTTTTTAACAGCTAAAAAACGTTCGAAGGTAGATCCTTTTTGTAAAACTTCAAGTTCTAAAACACAATCAGCTATTCCTTCCATCTTTCTCTCAAAAACATCACCATGTATCCCTCTAGTCATTATCATAATTATAACACTATTATTCTGAAAATTACTAATTTTTGCAGCATGTAAGGTTCTTAGCACTTCTTCTTGGGAATATTGATTCAAAAAAAAATCAAGAGAATTAATTATTATTTTTTCATATTTTGAGACCTTTATACTATTTGATAAAACAGCTAAAAAATCTTGTCCACCTTTTCTTATTTGTGGAGTGCCTGAAGATCCGATTTCTATTAATTCTTTTAGTTTGATTTTTGATCTTTGTTCATAAACGCTAACTCTTTTTTGTTCACCACTTAAAATTGCTTTTGAATATTCTGTTGCAATATCTATAATTTCAATTTTTTCTGCATTCCAACCAAATCTATTCATTGTATCCAGTATCTCTTCCTGGGTTTCTTCAGTTGTAAAATATAAAACATTACCTGTTGTTGCTAATTGTTTGGCTAAAATCTCAATACTACTTCCAGGACCCCCAAGAATTAATATTGAATATCCTTTTGGAGTACCACCCTCCAGTAGTGTATCGAGTTTTTCAATGCCTGTACTAATAAATTCCTCCTTAGCCATTTTTCGCACTTTATCATTCTAAAATATATTAGTTTTATAATACTCACAAGTTTTTTTTTTTTAAATAAATGAATCTCTAACTTTTAGTATTTTATCATTTAAGTAAATCAATCTAGTGAGATATTTATCAAGTTCTTCTTCCTCTATTGCCAATGATATAGTATGAATGTTCTTTGTTCTTGTCCGATTTATTATATGATAGAAAAATTCAGTAACAATATCTGGATCATTATAAATTATAAGATTAGTCAAAGAATCTATTACAAGATATTTTTTTACATTTTCATCTACTTCTTTAAAGATATTAATTATTTCAAGGCCAATTTTTTCTAGCATTGTAGGACTTTCTACAAAAATACAATTATCGTTAGCTTTATTTATACCAGCTGCACGAGATATACAATCAACAAATTTGATATTTTTTGAATCCTTTAGAAAATCAAACTGACTGAGAATATTATCACACGGCTTTGTTACTGTAACATAAACCCATGCTTCTTCGGGGCTTGAATTAATTCGTTCAAATAATGCTTGTACTAAGTCTGGATAGTTTGCAGCTGGCAGAATAATTCCAATGGATTGATTAATCTTAATTGCATTGGAAATTCGTTCTTTTAATCCATCAATCAAAACATTTACCATTGTTACTATCACTCTCTAGATTTTAATAAAGGTGCCAATTCTACACCATTTTTTGTTGATATGCTCATAGCAGATTTTGTTCTACTATGGGCGGCTCCCCGCATTTTTACAAGTTGAAATGTTCTTATTAAATCACCTTTACGTTCAATATCACCAAGGAACATGATTCCATCTGAAATGAACTCTTCTATTCCATATTGTGAATATTGAAATTTTCTTGGAGGTACTTCTGATGTTAAAAGAGTTGTACATTTCATTGCAGCAAGAGAAGAACCTAATTTGAAAATAAAATCTCTAATCATTTCTGGAGTTTGAAGCCTATAACAAAGAGCTGTTATTGAGTCAATAACTAATCTTTTTACATTTAATTCATCAGCGATATCTCTTAAAATGTCTAAAAGAGCACTAGCATCTTCCACAGTATATTTTTCCGTATCAAGTCCTAATCTTTCACTGATTATTCTTAAATCTATTAGATTTACCATCCCTGATTCAATTAATTTTTTATCATAAAATTCGAATCCTTCCATATTCTTTGTTAGTTTAAATAAGGGTTCAGTAATAGTAAAAAATACACCTCTTTCACCTTTCTTGGCACCATTAATTAAGTACTGCATACATAGAGTGGTTTTACCTGATCCACTACTTCCTACAACTAATACAGTACTTCCTGTTGGGATTCCGCCTCCCAACATTACATCTAATTCTTCTATTCCAGTGTCACACAATTCATTTTTAGATAATTCAGTTACAGGCATGCATCTCTCCTCATTTTGATATGTTATTATGATATATACAATTATTGGATATAAAACTTAGTATTTCTGTCAAAATAATATGTTTTTAACAGAACGATTTATTTTAAATATAGTCCTGATATTATCTTTAAATGTCAGTTGTTTCATCCAACTCTAGCAAAAGGTTGTTACGGAGAATATTAATGCCTCTTCCGAAAAACCATTATAATATTCTGGTAACTGAATAATACCTTATGTATTATGAGTTAATCCATTATCAAATTGGTAAATGAGTTAATAACCACATTTTATTGGGCACCCCATCAATCTAGAGTTGGTTTATAAAGGACTATTTGATTTCTC
>CAZHIY010000206.1:0-4431 GCA_964533085.1 uncultured Thermoplasmatales archaeon
TATTGTTTGGTTAAATAATTTTTCTATTTATTTATTGATAATATTTTCAAATATTTTATATCAAATCTTTATATGATTATACTTTTGAGTAATTTTCAGTTTCTTATTTAATCCACACAAAACATAATTCTAATTAGTACTGTTTACCAATTTTAAAATCTAGTTATTCATAGAATCTTTCATAATCAATATCTTTATATGCTAACTACCAAGGGTAGGAATTATTAAAGAAAAAAAAGATATAGACTTGAATTTGGGGGAGTAGAAATGAATAGAAATCAAATTAATAGTGATAATCCTAACTTACCAAAAATAAACCCTCCTAAAATCCTAATAATTTCATCTCATGAACCTGTACCAATTGAGATAAAGAAAAAAGTAATAGACAGAGCAAAAAAGATATGCGAATATCCAAAATGCAGGGAGAAAAAATATCTAGAATTTCATCATAAAAATATGAAAAACAATGATAACTCCGCTTCAAATATTTCATTGCTCTGCCCCAGGCATCACAGGATAAGACATATTGAAAAAACTAGAAAAACAATCACTTATGATATACTCACAGGACAAAAAATAACCCGCCATGCAAAAAAACCTAAGAAAAAAACAACCAAAAGGAAAACATTTAAGAAACCTACATCAAAACGAAGAACACTACGTAAAAAGAATTCTAGATATATTTTAAATAAGACATTTGATGACCTGTAAAAATTTATAATAATATAGCATGATACAGGTAGAGAAATAAATTTATGATAAAATAACACAATAACATATTTAAAAAACAGCAATTATCAGATATTGTGATTTTAAGAGAGGAAAATATGAAATGTGTTTGGTTAGTTCAAGAACAAGGAGTCACAGTTGCAGTCTGTGACGATGAGGCGACAGCAAATAAGGTCATAAAACACTACCCAGAGCGAAAGCTTCAAAAAAGAGAAGAATCAATACTTGCTGATGTGATAGGAGACAGATTCTATTATTACCATTAGCAGGATTTGTCCAAAAATTTTCGCAAGATAAATAAGACACAAAATAACAAGAAAGAAATAGAACAAGGCTTAAAGCGCTGTAGATATATATTATAATATATACAAAGACAAAAGGTAAGGAGTAAGGTCATAAGACATATTATGATAGAAACCTCAAAATATACTTGGTATTCATTGCTCTGGTAAAGACTATCTTTTTCAACAGGAGTAGGTATTCTTCACTAAAATCCGTGTTTTTTACGGGTAAAAGCGAGTTCAAATCCCTTCCCCTGCACTTTTAATAACTAAAAATCACAACTCAACCCTCCTGTAATCGTCCATAATGTTACATTGGTTATTAATTTGAATAAACAACCCAATGATTTTTTAAAATCAAATAATAGACTAAATTGTGAATTTTGTAAATGGAATCAAGAGATAATCAAAATTTGATATAAATCTTTGATACATATCTATTTAAGTTAGTACATCGTATATAGGTATAGAAAAGAATAAGGATATTAGTTTCACAATTTCGTTTTTTACGGATTCTTGAGATTTTTTATTTTTAACTCTTTTTATCCACATTGACTTTATAGTCTGAGGAGGTGACAAACAAATGAAAGGAACAATAAAATGGTACAATACTATGAAAGGATATGGATTCATCGAAGGTGAAGACGGAACGGATGTCTTTGTCCACAGAACAGCTATACCCTTAGGAACAGAACTCTATGAGGAAGACATGATTGAATACGAGATTGAAGACTCAGAAAGAGGACCAAAAGCAACAAATATAAAGAAGCTAAAAAAGGCTTCATAAATAGTTATAAATCATTTATAGGTTAAGTGTAAAAATCAAACACATAGTAAGATATATTAAATGGAGGAAAAAAACATGCCAAGTCAAAAACAGATAAAAAATCAATCGAAACAAGTAAAAAGGTTAATGAAAGAACAACAATATTCTTTCATCAGGAATAATGAAAAATTTAGAAAACAATTAGATATGAATACAGTACAACTCTCATATACCCTTAGATATCTTAATAAAACTGGCTTTTTAAAACCATGGAGTCGTAAAATACATCAAATTATACATAATTAACTAATTTTATTTTTTTATAAACATCTAGTGAAATCTATGTAAAAATAATTATATCGAGCGTTTCTTTGGAGGAGTAAAACCTATTCTTCGTTATTTGATAACCTTGATTTTTAACCATTAAAAAGGAGTCCAAATCCCGCCTCCTGCACTATTTTACCATCAGTTCTTACTAGCCTTTTTCCTCTTATTGTACCTATTTTGATAAAAGCCAAAACAACCCAACATCACGAAGTAACTGATTATAAGCACATTTCCATAGAATTTCGATACAAGGAACCCGTACCAATTCAAGGCTATGCTTGCAATTTGAAGAAGTATGAGGTATACTATTAAACCAATGGGCCAACGGTCTGGGTGATGTTGAGGTTTCTTCTTAGTAATTAAACGATACCAGAGATCATAAATCAGATAGATGATTATCGGAAGTCCCGTAATCAGGCGCCCTATATCGCTTCCGTTTAGAAGGTTCAATGTCCATAAAGCCACGAATGGGGCTAAGAGGAAACTAAAGATAGGGGCAAACATTAATTCTTCCTTATCACGTTCATAAGCACGCAGCAGATATACTAAACACAAGAAAACATAGTAGATAATTGCAGAAAAAACAACAAGAATATCAATTAAGGCCTTATCCATTATATGATGCTCCTGAATCAATTATGTAATAATATCCCGTAAAATAAAGATTGTTTGCTATATACACTAAAATGCCAACTCCAAATTCTACCAATAAATACGTAATCAAATCTCGTCTTATCTGATGAATATGAGGATGATTGATAAATAAGACTAAATCAAAATAATATATATACCTATTAGAAATTGAAGAATAAAAAAGACAGATGATGAAAATAGATCGGAGTACAAAGTGAGCAAATAGTTGAAAAATAAAAAAATCGATGCTTACCGCCTCTCCCGCCCCATGAAACATAAACAGAAGAGATAAAATGAGAATGAAGGAAGATAAAACAAAAACATACAGAGTAAGGTTACTATGCAGAAACTGTAATACCGAGTGGGTGGAGAGCGTAGAAAAAGGAACTTATGTAAGATCTGAAAAGGATAATAATTACATGATGAAAATAGGTAATTCATTTGAGAAACGGATATTTTTTAAATGCCCAAAATGCGGTGCTCATAAAAAAATAGCAAGACTGCCCCCTACAAAATTTAGTCGCCAATAAAAATTTACAAATAAAATAGAAACCCTGGTCCCGATAAGAACCAATCAAAGAACAATATTAATGATATAGTCAATCATCTATAGATCAACTTATAAAAGCAATTGCTTAGGCAGTTAGTTATACGCTCTACCAAAGCAAGTCCAGAAACTATTCTACCATCCTTCGAAATTTTTTTATTAATTTCATCAAGTATATCCCTGATCTCAATTAAAAGATCAACTATTAACACATGCCATTTACTATATAGATTAGTAGTAAAATCAACTCAATAAAGCAGGCTATTATAACCTTCTACTTCCTCTTTTGTTACCATAAAATACAGCCATAAGAACATTACTATACCATTAGACAACACATACTAATATACCTAATTTATCCTCCCCCTCATAGAAATGGTTTTCAAAAGAAAAAGATGATATAAACGTATAGGTCAGGAGCGGAAATTACAACTTTTTAATGTTTATTGCCCTTGGCTTTTTTTCTAAAGTTTCAACATCATATTCAACCTTGTCACCTTCATCAAGGTATACTCCTGCAGGTACAGCTGATCTATGGACAAAGATTTCTCTGCTGTCTTCCCCTTTGATGAATCCATACCCTTTTCGTGGATTGAACCATTTGACAGTTCCTTTCATTTTTTTACCCCATCAAACAAATATTTTTTTTATGTTAGCTAAAAACAAATGTTTACAATAGATTTATATTTTTCTTATCTCAAAACCCAACAAAAAAGTATTGATTTCAAATCCCTTTTAATCCTACCACAACAAAGGATTGGGTTTTTAAAGAAAGAGAAGTTTATTAAATTGTAAGGATATAAGATATAGATGCCCATAAAAACTATATGTGAGACCTGTGGCAAAGTAATATACAAAACACGGAGACTGTATGAGACGGCAAAGCATCATTTTTGCTGTAGAGCATGTTTTTTTAAATACCGAGTAAAAAATCCAGATGAGTATAAAAAATTATAAAAATAAAAGCTTAAAGAACTAATTATCTCAATTTTCAATACCTTTTTATCCTCCCACAAAATGCACTACTACGAATAGTAAATATTTTAACTACATTGTTCTATCCATATTTATAGATAGGGATAAAGGAGGAAGTTGATATGAGTAAATCCAAGAGCAAAAGAGATATATCTCCAGGAAAGAAGCCTGGG
>CAZHIY010000207.1:0-4352 GCA_964533085.1 uncultured Thermoplasmatales archaeon
AGTTAACATCTATAGGATCAACTGGAGACCATCCTTTCATATCTCTCGTGATTTCCTCTGTTAATTCCTCATCATAGATATAGCCAGTTACAGTAGTCTCTGTTTCTCCATATACTATCTTATCAAAACCTGGAGGGTGGAAAAATATTTCCTCAACAAGTTCAGCATTATATTGGTAACTAGGGACAAATAACATTAACCAGTCATTTTGATCATAAGGAGGGCCATTACTACCATCAGAGTAATCAAGTAACTTTGTATCATAAATGTGGAAATAGTTCATAACACTATAGTAATTTCCCCAAGTTTCAGCATATATTTTGTTTGCTGCTCTACCTTGGGTATATGTAAGATTATCGCATCCTTCGAAAGTCCATGGTGATATTCCAACACTGTGTCCTAGCTCATGCATAAGAGTTGAAGCTACCTTAATTCGAATTGCTCGTTTAGATGGTGGGATCTTATAAACCAGCAAATTCTTGATAATCGATCTAAGTTCCAGGTTATAGGCAATGTGAATAGTATCGTATACGTTTGATTTTGAAGGGTGATTAAAAGGTCCTGCATGTCCAATTACTACATATCTAAATATACCCTTTCTTTCATCTGGAAAATGATGGGTGTAAAATTGTAGAATCATACCCGAATCTTGAGAGATTTGATCATAATGTTGTAGTACTTCTCCACCACCATTCAATGGAGTATCTGGCCATCCTTGATCAAAGTACATCTTGATATTGTGTTCAGCATATTTTTCAATAATTGCTTGTTGGCATTCTTCCCAGAGTATATGTGGAGGATCAAAAAGTCCGCCTTTTCCCATATAATCTACTTCAACATATATATCCTGAGAGAATGGATCTGCTAACCATTTTGCCATTTGAAATTCTTCAATATTTTCTAATCCATCTATATCTGGATCGAGTTTTTCATGATCATCCCATGTGAAAGGATCGTATCCCCATTTCCATTCCCAAGCAGTAGGAACACCATCTCCATCAGGATCTTTATCACTATCATCCCTTTGTGGATCAGTACCTAAAACATTTACCTCAGTCCAATATGGGATAAAGTCTAAGTCGGAATCGATTTGATAGATATTAAACCACAACTCAAAGGTCTCTCCAACCCAATGTCCATAGCCATCATAATCTCGAAGATAATCATCACCGTACCATCTACCAGTTTTATAATCATAAGTTACATGTATTTTTCCTCTTTCAACATCTTTAGTTTTTATACCAAGTAAACCAGTTTTTACTTGTTCCATAAGAGTTATAGTAACCTCAGATGTATTTTGTTCTTCTACTGCATCTCTAACTATTTTATTTTCCTGGAACATTGTGTCCCAACCGGTAAATAGTACCTCTACTACTTTTCCCAAGTGTTCAACGTCTTTACTTATGTATTGTAATCCGTCTAACTCTGCTATATAATAAAACGAAGGTTTATTTTTCCAACTTTTGCCAGGTGTCATAAGTTTATCATATAAACCTCTATGACGTATTCTTAAAACTTCAAGTATTAAAGCTTGATTTTCATATGGGCTAACTCGATTATCAACAATGAACTCCTCTTGTTTTTCAGCAATTTTTTCTTCTTTAAAAATATCTGTATAAGCAAACACACCTGCAATTATTAAAACAGCTACAACAATTATTGTGGCTCCGGCTATAATTATTCTATTTGTTTTTTTGCTTTTATTAACTTTTTTGGATTTAGCCATTTTATCCCCCAACATATTTTCTATTAATTTTATAGGTATTTAACATTTACTATATTAATTATATTACTCTTTTTATTTATTTTATAACAATTTATGAGATTATAAATTTTATTATATAATTATTTTATGTTAATATATTAAAAAAAATAAGTTTTTAAACTTATTTTTAATATAAAATTGCTGTATTAATTGTAAAATTATTAAATTTTGAATTATTACTTTTAGTAAACTCCTAGTAAATTATTTAAACCAATTTATCTAATGACCTTAGTTTGTTAAATACAAAATTAAATCAAAAAAAAATTTTAAAAGTTCCTATACAACAATCTAGTAGCCTATGTGCTTTATGTAGAGGGGTAAAATTTTTATGTGGGAAATCTCGATGTCCAGTTCTTGTAAAATTTCACTCTAGAGACAAGGTCCGGCCATTAATTGATAATTTGAGAATTGGTGGATCTTCCCCTCCTAGTGTTTTTATAGGTAGAATAGGTTATCCAAAGGTATCAATTGGTCCTATGATTCCTCCAATTATTGGAGACACCTCATTAATAGATACTCCTGAACTTTGGTTAAATAGAAGTCTAGATGATATTGTTGATTTTCGTTCAATGCTTATTCGTGGGAAACATACAGTAGATGCTTTCGATGTTGAAAGTTCTAATAAAAATGTAGAATATACACGAGAACTTGCTTTATCAAAAAATAGTGTTTTTACTGACGTATTATTCGAAAAAAAACCCAAAGGCAGAATTGCTTTCTATGATGAATCCCAACCACATGGGCCTTCAGCTCCATTAAAAAGTTTTAATATATCAAATCCAAAATATGAACAGCATATCGAAAAAGCATTTTACGACACAGATTTAAAATCAAGCAAAGCAATTTTAAGTTTATATAAGAATGGTGTTACTATTTCAAAAATCCAACGAGCTTTTAGTGTTGGAGCTTTTGGTCAAAAAAAGTATAGACATTTTGTACCAACCAGATGGAGCATTACTGCAGTTGATTCAAGTATTGGAGAAACCTTAATGAAAAATACAAAAACATATCCATGGATTAATGAATTTAGAGTATACTATCATAATCAATTTGATAATAGATGGGCAGTTCTTATGACTCCTTCAGAATGGCAGTATGAATTAATTGAAGCATGGTATCCAAATACAACTTGGAATCCATATGGCAGATCAATTTCTATATTCAATAGTTTTGAATTTTACAAAGGTAGAACAACATACGCAGAGATAGGAGGCTGTTATTATGCAGCTCGTCTTGCTGTAAATGAATTATTAAATAATGAACGAAGACAATCAGGAGCAGTTGTCCTAAGAGAAGCTCATCCTGGTTATATACTGCCTATCGGTGTATGGAATGTCCGAGAAAGTGTAAGAAAGGCATTGAAAGAAAAATATGAAAAATTTGAAACTCTTGACCAAGCCCTAATCTATATTTCAAATAAAATGGATATATCATTACAGAGATGGATTCGTAATAGTGCAATTCTAAAAAATCAATTGTATCAAAAAAGACTTGAGGATTTTTAGGAATAATTATGCAAATTAGGGAAGTAAAATGCAAAACAGCATTATCTAATTCAAGCTTACCGGGCTTAAAATATTCTCTTAATCCATACAAAGGTTGTCAACATAATTGTGCTTATTGTTATGTTCCTAATGTATTAAGAATCAAAAGAAGTAATTGGGGTAAGTTTGTTGATATTAAAAAAAATATTCCAAATGTTCTTTCAAAGGAATTAAGAAATAAAAAACATGGTGTAATTGCAATTTCAACTGTTACAGATCCTTATCAACCAATTGAAAAAAAGTATAAACTTACAAGGTACTGTTTAGAACAAATTCTTATTTACGATTTCCCAATTTGTTTACAAACAAAGTCTAAGTTTATCACTAGAGATTTAGACATAATATCAAAATTTACAAATGCAGAAATAATGTTTAGTATTGGCACTTTAAATGATAATGAAAGAAGACTCTTAGAGCCATATGCTTCAACCATCCAAGAAAGACTTGATGCTTTAGAAAAGACTACTGAAATTGGAATAAAAACAAGTATTTTTTTTGGCCCAATTTACCCAACTATATCACCTGAAAATTTAACAGACATGATTGATATCTTCAAAGAAAAGGGTGCAGAAGAGATTATGATTGATAAATTCAACCTTAAACCAGGAATAAAAGAAAATATTGAAAAATCAATGAAATCAGATCCATTATTTATAGAAAAATTTGTAAATATTCAAACTAACTTTGAGTTACAAAAAGAAAAATTATATGAAATTGGTAATAAAAGAAATGTGAGAATTGTTGATGCCTTTTAAGTAAATTTAGGTAATATTTTAAAAAAACTAAATAACCTTTTTTGAAAAAACAGTATAACAATTATTACAAAACTAATGATTGCTAATAAAAAACCAATTCCTGGTCCCCAACTGGATGATAAAATTTCACTTTCTGCAATTCCTGGAAGATTTGTTTCAAGGTTACCACTACCCATAAAGTTACCTACACCTACTTCAGTTATTTGCCCCATCGCATAAAAAAATATTGAAACTGAGCTTGTCTGAAAAATAATTATCAAGATTCTTCCACTAATCCACAATCTACTT
>CAZHIY010000208.1:0-4347 GCA_964533085.1 uncultured Thermoplasmatales archaeon
TATCTGATTGATTTTTCGGTTTAAACAAAAGAAATCAGGTCAGCTAAACAAATACCATATAACTATCAATATTTTATTCTAATTGCCACGATAGGATTATGTTTCTCGCAAAGATTTATAAATAAAAAGATACATATTAAACCTTAAAAAATTTGGGGGAATAGAGTTTATGAAAAAAAATTCTTCAATAAGTATAATTGTTATATTTGGTTTGATATTTCTGCTGGTTTTTTCTGTTGTATCTCCTAGGGGAATTGGATATTGTTTTGAAAAACCACATAATAAACTAAGTATTAATAAATGTAATGTACTTGATTATAATAGATCAGTGTTTTCAACTAATAATCAATTAATAATTGAGAATTATAATGATGAGCTGAAATCAAATGATTCCATTTTTATACCTGAAAAAATATATGGTAAAACTTCCATAGATTCACCGTGGCCGATGTACTGTCATGATGTACATCATACTAGTCGCAGTCCCTATAGCACGGTTAATACTGATGGTGTTGAGAAATGGAAAATCGATACACATTGGCAATGTTCTGGTAGTCCAATTATAGATAAGGAAGGTATTATTTATGTTGGTGCATTTTATATGTTTGCTGTTTATCCCAATGGTACTTTAAAATGGCAATTCGAAACCGATGGAAGGGTTGTTTCTGCTCCTGCAATTGATGAAAATGGTATTCTTCATTTTGGGGGTATCTATGGGAATAAATTGTATGCAATGTATTCCAGTAATGGCACGGTGAAATGGACATATAAGATAGGACCTACCTGGGCGTCACCAACGATAGGTGATGATGGAATAATCTATGCCCCGGGAACCGATAACTGGAATGTTCTTGCTCTTTATCCTAATGGGACCTTGAAATGGAGGTTTCATGCAAGTAAAAATGTTTACTCCTCACCAGCTATTGGAGATGATGGAACCATATATTGCACTTCTTATAATGGCTACCTTTATGCCTTGTATCCTGAGAATGGTACGGAGAAATGGAAATACAAGGTACCAGGTTATATCAGGACAAGCCCCTGTATTGCTGATGATGGGACTATTTACACGGTTTCCACTAATGGACCGCTTTATGCTTTTAACCCAGATGGAACAGTCAAATGGAATACCAGTAGTGTAGGTGGTGGTACGTCACCAACTATTGGACAGGATGGAACTATTTACTGCGGATATAAAGACTTATATGCAGTAAATCCATTGAATGGTTCGATAAAATGGAAATGTGACCTTGGAAGGGATAGAACCGTTAAGGATGGGACACCTTGTAACTCGGTTGATGGTACGATTTATCTTGGAACATATATAGGTGAAGTAGGTGGTGGTGAGCTTATCGCTGTTAATCCTGATGGTACTGAGAAATGGCGTAAGATGATTGCCACTGATTATGTTATGTCCGCTCCTGCAATTGGAAGTGATGGCACGGTTTATGTTGGTTCCTGGAATGATGGATATGACCCTGGAGGAGCTTGGGGTTATCTTAATGCTTTTGGAGAGTTAGATCCTGATGCTCCATCTGCACCAGTGATAAAGGGTCCTTCTTCTGGGAACCATGAAGTAAAATATTCATTCAATTTTTCCTCTATATCACCGTTGGGTAATGATGTTTATTTTTGGATTGAATGGGGTGATGGAGTTGTTAAGCCATGGGTTGGACCATGTGGTTCAGGGGAAGAGATAACAGCGAGTCATTCATGGTATTATGAGGGGAATTATACTATTAAGGCTCGTGCTAAGGATACTGAGAACCTTTGGGGTCCTTGGTCTGAATATGAGGTAACGATTCCAAGAAACAGAGTATATTATAACTCATTGTTTTTACGGTTTTTAGATGTTTTTCCACTATTGGAAAGACTCTTCTCTTTTATAAAGTAGATTTTTGGGATTAAGAACATAAAAATCTCTTACAATTGAATAATGATAGTTTTATAGTTTCGGTTAATAGTATTAGCCGAACGGTTATCATCTTGATATCTGTCTGATACTTTTATGACAATTGGCTATCAAATATAATTGAGATATAAATACGTATAAAATCATCCATTCCTTAAAATTTTAATGAAATTTCTGTTTTATAACTTCATATTCATCGTTTTATTGTATCCGCGTTTAAACAATGCTATTTTTCAATATAAATTTATGATATAGAAGGTTTTCTTTCAACTTTGACCAATACAAATGCTTTCGAACATATACCATCTCTTTTAAAAATTTTTGCTTCCTCATCCACGTCTTTAGTATTATCTACAGTTTAGTATGCATTATTTCTTCCCCGGTATTGATACCCGCTTACATATAAAAAGCCAAACGTCTTTTACATAGATTAGTATAAGCAAGATCAAGACTAAAGTTTTCTATATAACTAATGACATATTAGTCATTAGTATATATGAAATATAAAACTGCTTTAAAGCATCTTAAAAAATTGGGACTGAGACCCTTCCCAGGGAGGAAGGCGGAACCTCTAATGTATCTAGTATTGAAATAATCCTCACAACAAAAAAGAAGAAAAAATAGATAGAATGATAAGCCATTATAGGATGATGCCTATATCTAGTTTTTCTGCAATTTCTTTGTAGCGATTTCGAATAGTAACCTCTGTTACACCTGCAATATCTGCTTCCTCTCGTTGTGTCCTTCGTTCACCACAAATTACAGATGCAATATAAATCGATGCTGCTGCTATACCTGTTGGGCCACGTCCACTAGTAAGTTCCCGACGCGCTGCTTCTTTTAATATCTCCAATGTCTTAGCTTGCACATCACCGCTAAGTTTTAATTCACTGCTGAACCTTGAAATATAATCCTCCGGTGAAGTAGGCAACAATTTTAATCCTAATTCATGAGAGACATATCTATAGATCCTTCCTATCTCTCTCCTGGATATATGTGCTATATTACTTATTTCATCAAGCGTACGTGGCACAAGGCACTGCCTACAAGCAGCATATAATACCGCAGCGGCAACACCTTCAATAGTTCTTCCCCGGATTAACTTTTTTCTTACAGCTTTCCGATAAATCATAGCCGCGGTCTCCCTAACATTTTTCGGAAGACTTAATGCTGATGACATTCGATCTAGAGCAGATAAAGCCAATGCTAGAGTTCTTTCTCTGCCATCACTGATCCGCGTTATAGCCTGCCATTTCCTCAATCTGTATAGCTGTGCTCTATTTCTAGTTGGAATAAATTTTCCATAAGCGTCTCTGTTTGTCCAACCAATCATGGTACTGAGGCCTTTATCATGAATCGTATAGGTTAAGGGTGCTCCAACACGAGCTCGTTTTTCACGTTGATCGCTGTCAAATGCTCGCCATTCAGGGCCATGATCAATGAAATCCTCTTCGATAACAAGTCCACAATCATTACAAATAAGTTCTCCCCTCCTGTAATCTCTTGAAAGATTTATACTACCACATCCTGGGCATTTAATTGTTTCTTCTATTTTCTGTTTATTTTTATCCTTTGTCAATTTAAATCAAACCTATAAACCACAAATCAAGCCACCTAATTAATGATAAGAATATTTTCTATGAAGAAGCCCCAAAGAAGAAAGCTTTTCTGATAATACCTCCACTGCTTCTTCTGCATCTTCAATGGTTCTAGCACCAGCGCAAACTATTTTACCAGAAAAAAAAAGCAACATAGCCACCTTAGGTTTTTTTAACCGGTAAACAATTCCTGGGAACTGCTCAGGCTCATATTCAACATTATCTAAACCTAAGTATGTAGCTACTTCATTAAGATTAAGCTCGCCTCCTAAATCAGCTGTAATAACTATATTCTGAACAGTTATCTTTGGATTCTTATAAACCTCTGCACCAATCTTTTTGAGTTTATCCATTATTATATCCACTGTTTTATGAACATCTTCTACATTCTTCGCACCGGTACAATTAGCTTTACCAATCCTAAATAAAAGTGTTGTCGTTTTTGGTTTTTTTAACCTGAAAATCAATCCTGGGAACTGTTCTGGTTCATATTCTGCTTCTTTTAATGTTTGTGCTATTACGTCTAGGTCTAATTTCTCTGCAATTATTGTAGATGCTACAATAT
The DNA here is from genome assembly GCA_964533085.1 of uncultured Thermoplasmatales archaeon. Classification (GTDB taxonomy): domain Archaea; phylum Thermoplasmatota; class E2; order DHVEG-1; family DHVEG-1; genus SG8-52-3. Next base: position 4,076 of record CAZHIY010000208.1, read on the forward strand.
TTTGTATTTTTATTTTTATCATATAGATTATTTCCTTACAAACACTGTATTACACTTTTTTGGGTATTTTGAACAAACAAATGCTTTATAATACTATTTCTATTGTGAATTATTTATGTTTTCCTTGTTATTCTCATGAAATAGTTATTAATTTTTAAAGGAGAGAAAAAAAAATAGAGTATTTTTTTAATAGGTAAATTCTTTTAAAGTTATATGGAAAAGAAAAAAAAACGTACATGACCTTTCAGGACACCCACGAGAATGAAAAATAG
>CAZHIY010000209.1:0-4320 GCA_964533085.1 uncultured Thermoplasmatales archaeon
AACCTGGAGTCTTATGTATACTGCATCGTGCTCTAAGAGAGGAGATTCTGAAATAAAAGTAACATCATAATTATTATCAAAAATAAGATCAATAAGAGGCATGAGTGGCATATCTCCTTTTTTTATTGGAATATGATAATATTCATTTCCATCTTCATATAATACTCCAGTAACATGTATAAGATAGTGTTTTAGTCTAAGAGGTTTAAGCTGTTGAAAAATTTCTTCAAAATTTTCCCGCTTTTTTAAACCACCATTAGTTCTTGCATGAATATGACCCAGTCCAATAACAGGAATTACTCCTTTTACATTACTAGAAATTTCAATTATTTCTTCAAGACTTCCAAAAACCTTTTTTTTACCCATGGTTTCAATGCCAAGTTTGACTTTAATTTTTTCTTTTTTGAATTGATTTGTTATTTTTTTCACATTTTTTATTATTTTCTTCATTGTTTTTCTTTCACTTTCTTCACCATAATATCCTGGATGAGTTACAACAGTTTTTGCTCCCATTTTTTCAGCAAGTCTTGCAGAAGATACTATCTTTTCTATACTAAGGTTTAATTCTTCACCAGTTCCTGCTAAATTTATATAATAAGGAGCATGAACATGTAATTCTAAGTCATTTTCTTTTGAATATTCACCCATAAACTGAGCTTCTTCGTCCTCCATGACATAAAGACCTCTTACAAATTGTACTTCCATAGCGTTGAGATCAAGAATTTGTTTTGTATAAACTAAACCATCTTTATTTGTACGACCTTTGCAGGATAATGGTATTCCTGCTTGTCCTATTCTAATCATAAATAATTAACCTCCTCCAACCAAATTAATACATATCTTTACTATATATTTTAGATTATCTGATTTAAGAAAATCTTAGCTTATTTCTTCTAAACGACTCATAATATTCCAAATAAGGGTTCTACCATGAAGCGGAATATTTGGATCATTTGCTAGTTCATCAAGTCTAGAAGTAGCAGAAGCAACTCTGACATCTAAAGGATCAGATTCATTAAGAAGGGTATTTTTAATTTCTTCTGCTCCTCTCCTGATGTTTCTTGGAATAGAATTATCTTCATGAAGCATATTTAATCCATCGCAAACTTGTTCAATTTTATCATCTGAAGGCATAGTTATCACCATTTGCATTATCTACCTGTGTATATTGGAGTATAATAAAAATATTTGGTATGAATTAATCTTCAAGATAATTTGCATTTAAAAGTTTAATTATATCTGATGCAATATTATTTCCAATCCCTTTTACCTCTTGCAGTTCTTCTTTTGTTGCATTTGTTATATCTTTAATACTTCCAAAATGAGCAAGTAATCTTTTTGCAATTACCGCAGATACATTTGGCAGGCCTTCAATTATAAATTGTTGTCTTTCTATAAGTGACATCTGGGTTTTTTCTCCTCTAACTGCAACTGCCATTTTATCTTCTCTTTGTTCTCTTTTTGCAATAATATTTAATAAATCTGCTGTTTCAAGAGCATTTTTAGTTGAAAGAATAGAAACTCCATAATCCACTGAAATAGATGCTAAGCTTCCAAAAATTGCATTATGATTTATATTTCGTTGTGTTAATAAATCATCACCTTCTAAAATCAAAATTGGTCTTGAATATGCATCTCTTAACCGGGCTATTTGCTTGAAAAGCTTTCCACCAATAAGAGATCCCAAAAAATCTTCTACTTTTTTCCTTTCCACACCAATCCTAGAAGATAAAATATAATCTCCAACATCTAATTGTTGTGGTTCTATAGAAGTACCTTTAATTGTAAGATTTCTGACAACATTTGAGCGATATTCTCTATGATCCACAATAATTTTAACCTTATTTTCCTTTTTTTCATAATCAATTAGTGTCTTTTGATTTTCTTTTACATAAAACTCTTTTTTAAAAAATGATTCAGAATTTTCAATTTTTTTACTAAGTTTCGATCGAATCAACTCAAGTTCTGATATCATACGTTTTTCTTTTCGCTTAGACGCCCAATAATATGCCTCATCAGGTGTTGCTTTTGTAATTAGTATTATAACCTTACCAGCCATTTTTCTAGCGGTTCGTCCTCTCCTTTGAATAGCTCTTATCTCTGAAGGAATAGGTTCATAAAATACTACAAGGTCAGTAGATGGGATATCAAGTCCTTCCTCTGCTACTGAAGTTGCAATTAACACATTATATTCCCCGTCTTTAAATTTTTTAATAATACTAGATTGTTCCTTTTGAGTTAGACCTTTATCACCTTCTTTTATAGCTTGACCTATAAATCTAGCAGGTTGTGCAAATTTTACATCTTTTAATGTATTATAGATTTGTTTTGAGGTATCCCTATAATGTGTGAAAACAATAATTTTTGATTCAGGTTTTATTCTAAGTTGATGTTCTACAATATTAGCAATTTTTTGTACTTTTGGATGTTCTATTTCTAAAGATTTAGCATATGCAATAGCATCTAATATATTACTATCCGACATAATTGCTCTTGAGGCTTTGCTACTATCTTTTGATGTTGCTTCTTTTCCCATCCTCTGAAAATAGTTACTAAATGCATTAACCCCTTGGGTTTGTAATAATTCAAGAGCATAATGAATCTTCATTGCTCCACTCTGAGTTGAAGCTGCTTTGAATAATATTTTTGTGGGTTTTATTCTTGACCTAATTTCCATTTGAATTCTTTTTTGTGCATCCAAAAGTTTAGTTTTATTTATAAGAGATACAGAAGAGCTTTCAATAATATTTAAATTCTTGAGAAATTTTAGTCTTTCAGATAATGCTTTTCTAAGAAGTTGAATTGTATGCGAGAACTCCACAGGCAACATTATTTCTTGCCAAGTTATTTTAACATCATGTACATATGGTTTAACATCAGAGTCATATTTGGTTCGTATCTCAATATTTTTTATCTTAAGATTTTTACATACTTCAAAGATTTTGTTTATATCATTTCCAGGAGATGCAGTCATTGCTAAAATTAATCCATCTTCTCTCTGTTTTTGATACATATCAGATACAAAAACATATGAATATTCACCAACAGCATGATGGCATTCATCAAATATAATAAATGAAACATTTTTTAAATCCAACCTTTTAGATAATAGATCGTTTTCTATAACTTGAGGGGTTGAAACAATAATTTTACTTTCTTCCCACATTTTTTTTCGTTTTTCAGGTTGTATTTCACCTGTAAAAACATTAATTGATTCATTATTTATATCAAGAAATTGCTTTAGAAATTGTGAATGTTGATTTACAAGTGGCTTTGTAGGAGCTAAAAAAAGAATCTTGTTATTTTCTTTTTTTAATTCTTTTGCAATTATAATCAAAGCAACAATAGTTTTACCTAGACCTGTTGGAAGAACAACAAGAGTATTACTTTTAGCAGCAGATTTTGCAATATTTATTTGATATTCTCTACTTTCAACAGCATTAGGTTTGATAAGCTCCTGTGTTATATTCACAAAAATGGTATATTAAAAGGGGTTTTTTATTGTATTTGTAATGACATTGAAACTATTCTTAAAAATTCAAAATCATTATATTGTTGATATTCAATAATGGTTTATGTTTACTGGACTTGAAATATTTGGTTTCTCATTACCTCTCTGGGCATTTTTTCTTATTGGAATTATTGTCCTAATTATTATTTGGAAACTCATTAAATTTGCTATAAAAATACTCCTTGTCGTTATTGTTTTTTTTGTAATATTAATAGGGCTTGATTATTTTGATATATTTGGTTGGATTCAAAATTTGTTCTCAGGAATTATATCATTATAATTAAATTAATCAACGAGTGATCGAATCCTTTGGAGAAAACTATTCTAAAAAATAATTTCATATAAGGTTCAATTTTATTAAAATTAATTTAGAAGTTACCAATGATATACGTTATATCACACTATGTACAATATGAATAATTTAGTTATCCCTTGTATTAAATGAAATATAAAATATTTCTTTATCTACTAATTCTAATTTTCCAAAACGATTTTTATTTATATTTCTCTCTTGGTATTCAAGCATAATTAACCTCTCCCCGAAGCCAGAAATAAAAATCTATTATATAAAGTCTTTCTTTCTAAAAGAAACTTCTATTATAAACAACCTTATCTGATGGAACAGTAAAATATATGGTTGTACCAGTTCCTTTCCCATGGCTATCCGCCCATATCTTTCCACCATGTTTTTCAATAATAGTTTTACATATTGTAAGACCAAGACCTGTTGAATCAAGTTTGTGTCTAGAATCGTCTGTCTTGTAAAACTCATTAAAAATATGATCAATTTGATCTCTTGTTAGACCTGT
>CAZHIY010000210.1:0-4314 GCA_964533085.1 uncultured Thermoplasmatales archaeon
AAAAAATATCAAAAAATATAAGATCATAAACTATTAAAAGATAACTAAAACCTTTTCTGCCAACTACCATACAAATTTTTGTTTTATTTTTAAAATCAGCTTTTAACAACTGATATGAGTAATATAGAATATATATCCAAACAATGGTGAATGGAATAAGAAAAATATATGTTAATATTGTTTGGAAAAATAGTATAAGCCCAATGATTCCTGATAGAAGAAACATTACAAATGAGATTTTAGCAGCATGTTGAGTTCCAAATGTTGTTGCATATGTTCTAACTCCATGCATATTATCTGCATCTGCATCGTGAATTCCTTCTGCAATATCATGACAATTATCTGAGAAATAGGTGAATATTAATAGAAGAATCATAGTAATTATCGCTTTACTGTTTGTTGAGATATATCCAAATATTTGTATAGCAATTGAAATATCTGAACTCTGTGGAAGAGCAGTCCATATTGCAACAAAACCAAAAATTGCGACAACAGTCCACTGTAATGGGCTAAAAATTTCTGAATATGCTGGAATTTTTACTCTTCTTTTTAGATATTTATTATGAACTGCAACATAAAAAGCTGAGACACCTGCAAGAAGAAGACACCAAATACTTGTTAATGCTGCAAAAATAAAGGTAAGAGCAGAAAAGATAAGTGCTATTCCAAATAACTTCTTTGTCTTTATTTTCTTTGAAGGTATCAAACGATTAGGATGTGCTATTTCGTCTATATCAAAGTCAGTAATATCATTCCAAATCAGAGCTGCAAAAAAACCTGAATACATAGTAAGAATTGTAAGAAAGATTATTCTAATTATATCGGAGTTATAGGGTTGAATACCATAAGCAAGCATGGGTACACTTGCAAACATTAGAATATAGCTTAATAGTTCATAAACTGGAAAATCACGCCATTTTGTTACAGATTTTGACGTTAGATTAAATTTTGATTTATCTATTTTTGAGGGCAATTTTCTTACCACACTTATATTTGTTTGACTGTTGGATAAACTAAATTTTTAAAATATTTTTCATATGACTATAACATTTTATATTTCAAATCTCTGAATTAGAATTTTCATTACAGGAAACATAATTGGGTGGTTCTTAAGAAAATCTAAGAAGTTTGTATAAATTGTGCTTTTTCTAGGAGTTCTAAGATAAACTGGAATAACATCAAAGTCTTCTGTATTCCCCATGTTTTCTACTTTTATATAACCCTCAAATATAGAGTCTTCTTCAGTTGGTGCAATAACAGATACTTTCACTGTCACTGGGTCATCCTCAGGTGTTAGATTTATACCAAATTCAGGATTAAACGTCCAAATCCCCCAATCAATAGATGATGTGTTGATTTCCCAATCAAGTAGGGAACCTGGTCCTCCAATGTTTTTCACTAAAAAACTCCCATTAACAGTTTCTCCAGCTTTTACATTTAACCAATAGAGATTTCCTTCGCAATCCAAGTTAGGTAATTCTGGTGGTGCTTCTACAGGTGGATAATACCTGAACTTAAATAAGTTATTTTGCACTGGATTTGGATAAGGATTTTCATACTCCCAAACAACAACCTTTTCAGGAGTAACTTCAATAAAATCTCCCCCAGGACCATTACATACAAGAGTGTTTCCATCTGGAAGTCGTTGAGCACCACCTATATACCATGCAAAGAAATCAGTATCATACACCCATGTTTGTTCCTCAGGCCCATATGGATATCCAGTTTCAAGATAATAATTTCCTTCTTCATCAACTGGTGGTACAATTTCATCAATAGATGTATAATCAGTTCCAGGACGTCCTCCTCCATTGTTAAATATTAGTATATTGCCTTCTCCAGGATAACCTGGTTCTACCCATTGTGCATCATGCTGTTGATATAACATTTGATCTTCCTGTCTACCTGCACCATATGCTAGAGGATTTCCCCATCGGTAAAGAAGATCACCTCCTTTTCCACTATTTCCACCTGAGTGTCCTGCTGCCTCTTCTGTTGTCGTACTATGGTCGATCACCCAGATTTCACTAAAAGTTCGGCTACTGAGAATTATTTGATCAAATTCTGCATTATAGTCAATTGAGTTAATGTGTTGCCAGTCAGCTTGATAACTACCAAAATTGATGTCAATTAACTCTGGATGGTCTTCAACTATACCATAATTTTTTTTATTAGAGTCATAGTCCTGAATTAGATGATCCCATGAATGCCATTCCCATATAATATTACCACTTGATGGATCTGTTGGTACAACTTCTATAATATGGTCAGGCATTATTGTATTTCCAAGAAGTTTGTTTGGATCTCGTCCTGATTCAATTGCTTCGTCACGTGTTTTAAATTCCCATGCAATCATAAGTATATTACCATTTGGTAATACTTCAAAGTCATGGTGACTTAGATAATCATTTGTATAATATCTAAAATCCCACATTAACTCTCCATCCCAGGATATTCTTTGAATACCACCTCCGGCACCTCCAAAAGAATATGTTAATTTCATAGTAAAAAGAATAGAACCATCTTCCAACATATAAACAGCTTCTCCAGGGCGATAATCACTAGTCCAAGTGTGATTTACACTTCCATCATGATTTATAAGATATGCTGTTTTTGTTTGCATTGGAGCAAAAAAGATTTGCCCTTCGTTTATATTTAAAAAATATTCATAGTTTTTATTTACACTTTGAGTGACAATCAAGGGTAGAAAACAGGATGCAAACAATAAGATAAGTATAGAAATAGCAATGATTCTATTATTAAATGATGTTTTCATATTAATTCAATCCCAAGTAATTTTATTATACTATTGTAAATTTATATAAATATAATAAATTTTCTCCCAATTTAATCCTAAATTATCCAAATTTTTTTAATTCTTAAATATTTTTTATCTGATTTATCAGCTTACCATTCCAAAATATGTTATTTTTAATTATCATTTTTTCTTTTTCTGTGATATTATTTTCTTCAATTGGCGGAAGATGATTGTCTGGTACTTTAGCAGCCCATGCAGTAAATCTTCTTACCATCCACCATGTATGGGTAAGTTCATCTAAAACATCCTTACTCAATGGATTAATATCTTTCCACTTATGAAGACCTTCCCCTAAACAGTTAGAATTATTATCCTTCATTTCCTCTATATGGCCACCCCACCAGATCATATATTCTGGATGGGACGTACAAAGAATGATCCTTGCAGCATTTTCATTTGGAAAAGTTTCTGCAGTTATACTAGGTTTATTTGAATAATTAAGATTTATTATTTTGTTAGTTAATTCCCAATCACCAGCAAAATAGTAGGTGTATAAAAAAACATTCTTCAAACTATCTTTTTCTTTTTTTATAAATATCAATGATTTTAGAAGTGCGAAAAACAATCCATGAAGTCCTCCAGTATATTTCCAAGCATAGATTTTTGTAGTTTTATTTTCTGATAAATCCTGTATGGGATATTTTGCCAAAATTTTTACATCTCGATCTGGATTTTCAGGTAATATTAATGCAGGTCCACCCCACCATCGAATTCGATCTTTTTCATGTGGGAAATCTGAAAAAATTGGATTATCCTTGCATAATTGAAAATCCAATGGAGCACCCCCAGTAAAAATTCGAGATCTGTCAACTGTCTCACCAGGTGCAAAAGAAAAAACATATGCTGCTGCACCAATTCTCTCAGGGTATTTATTTTGAAATGGATATAGAAGAGGAAACGCAAATGTTTTGTAATAAGAAAAAACACATGAAACATTGAGTGAACTTTTGTTATATTGTTTTTCTAAAAAAGTATGAGGTTTTTTATGAAGTCCTGTTTTAAGTCCAGAAATTAAGGCCGCCCCTCCACAGATTCCAACACAACCACCACCATCTTTTATAAATTTAGAAATTTTTTTCTTCCATCTTCTTACTTTTGGTAAAAAAGTAAATCCTTTCATAATTGATTGTCCGTCTCCTACACCTCCCCCTGGAATAAGTAGAACATCAAAATCTGAAGCAATTAATTTTCCTTTCAAGATATCTTTATCAAGGATATATTTTGTTGAAAATGTATAGGTTTTGTTTTCTTTAATCCACGTATAACCATCTAAAATTACTGGAAAATAATGCTTTCCTGATCCCCAGCCCATAGGCTCTTCTGCAAGTATTGCAACTCGGATTTTTTGAATTTGATTATTTTTTTGCATATATTAATTGTACCAAACCATTTTTTACAAGTAATATAATTTTTACTTAGGTGGTTTATAACCCCAACGTTCTATAGTAAAACTCCAATTTTTTTTGACACGCTGAAGTATTTTTTTATCAATTTTA
>CAZHIY010000211.1:0-4290 GCA_964533085.1 uncultured Thermoplasmatales archaeon
GCATTCATTACTTCAACTCCTTGATTGAAATCACCATTTTTTAGTATTTGTTCAGGTGATGCTTTACCTTTAAGCTTGTTTAATGTTTGAAGTACTTTTTTTTCGTTATGAGAAAGTTCATTGATCGTTTTAGTTATATCCATGTAGCTCTGGAATCAATTAATTATGTAATAATCTTTCCCAATTGTTCAAAGGTAAAATCACTTAATAAAGGCCTAAATTAAAACTCTAATCATCTAGGATTGAGTCGATTGGAACTGGTGCTTTCCAACTGGGACTATAGAGGATTAGGTTGGGATCACCATAGATGCAATGAATAGTAGCAATATCGTGCATTGATGATGGACCATACATCGAGGTAGGATCACAAGTAGTAAAATCACGATAGTGAAGCCATACATATTTTGAATAAGCCTGGCCAATGGGTTCTCCTTTTATCATCGCATCTTCAAAAAACCAGTCATCAATAAGATCTTCTTCAGGACTTAATCCAGAACCAGCATTACCATACCAAATTACTGCTCCATGGTCTAGATAAACTAGTGGACCATAGTGTTGTCCAGTTGAACATGACGTATAAAAAATAGCATTACTCTTAAGATTATTTAACAGCTGATCCATCCATTTGAAATGAATGAAATCGTATAGATTTGGAGCATTTGAATTATACCAATTCAAACCATCATTTCTAGCTGTTTCCCAGTCATCATACATATAACCTCGCCAGGCATCAGGCCATATCTGATTGGGATAATTACAATTCTCTGTTTGGATATACTGTGCAGAAATACCACTTCCACCTGTTCCATGACCTGCATAGTACATGACACTAGCTCCCTCATTCAAATGCTCTAAATGTGCGTCCCAAAGACAATGGCCAACATAAGTTCGTCCATGAGACATAAATATATTTTTAATAATACTACTAGTCTCTACTCGATGTTGAATTCCATCGTTTGTTATCCAAGAACATCCATCAGGATAATTCATAAGTTGAGTTGTTGTTATATCACGATTTGTATTTGCATAGATTAACGCAGGATATAAAATATTTCTAACAATTATATCTGAGGTGTAAGCTGGTGTTTCACCAGGGATATGCCCCGAGTAGGAATTATTCCCCATCATTATCGAATGAGTCTCCAATCGGATATCTTTACGTGGAGCTACAAAAACAAAAGCCTCCGGACCACTGAGATCTAGACCATAACCATCAATCCATTCATGTATACCATTGTGCATTTCTTCATTCCAGTACCTTTTTGCATCCATACCAAGCGGTGGGAGAATTCCCCTATTACCACTGGATAATAAATACCTAATAAGTTCAATTAAAAGTTTAAAATTACTAACTTTAGAAATAGGTTCCGTATAGGTTGGCAGTTGACCCGGAGCACGATTTCCATGATAATAATCTCCACCCCATAACCTCCAAGTATCTATACGATTAGCCCAACCAGCGGGATTAGGAGAACTTGTAGCAGGTCCCAGGGGAAGAATTTTCTGAATCAAATCTATCATTTTACCAAAAAAATTGTCTTTACATATAACATTCTGCATTTTAGAGGTAACAGTTTTGCTAACAGTTTCACATATCCTGAGAACAGGAGATCCATGATACGCAGCAAGCATTGCAGATGGAGCAAAAAACCCATCTCCTGTTTTAAGAGAGGTTATGGTAATATAGTTTTCAGAGGATGGATAATCTTTGATATAATCTATAATCTCTTGAAAAGATTTTAAATCTGCTTCTAATGTTGGCAGATCATCTCTAACATTATTTCCTATCCCATTATTTTCGACAAATATGACCTTACTAATGTCAAGTGAATCAAAGGCGTTTTGTGTCTCTATAGGTACACTATCTTCTTTTACATATAATAATGGTACATGTTCTTGCGAAGCAATTACAGCAGCATTTGCAGCAGATATAGCTGCATCAACACGCTTTTGATTTAACCTTCCAATATTGCCTGTTATGGTATATTTGATATCAGATGGCCCATTTGCATTTCTGGGTACAACAATTGCTTCCCATGTTCCTTTTTCAGGGTGAAGTACCTCAGCTGTAAAATTGGAATGTGGTTCTGGATTCCAATCTCTCCAAAGGTCACAAGGTGTGGAAGGATCACCATCATCAATTCCATGCCATTCATGAATAGAATTAATAGGTCCACCATTCCAATCAGGAATATCTGGTGCTCTGATATGTCCTTGTGGGTCAATTAGATATACAAGAAGATCCGAAGGTTGCGTAGTAGCAATTTTGACATTTAAAACTGAATCAGGATCATCAACTTTTATCTTATAACGATGACATTCATATTTGGTTATTATAAATTTCCAGTCCCCTAAAGGAGCTTTAACACCAGCTGCCCATATACCTGGTGTAGTAACTGGATAATAAATATCATATCTTGGTTCACCTGAATGTTTAGGCCACCAGTCACTTGTTAAAGTCATAAACTTAGGATAGAGCTGTATTAAAGAAGGGTATATATGAAACAAATCTCCACCTGGAATAAAAGATCCATAGATTGATACATTAACAGCACCCCATTTTGACGATATTGCAATAGGATAAAAATAGGAGCTGCCCATTCTTTTTATTTTAAAGCTTAAGTTTGGGATGGTTTGAACTTTAGCATTCCGTGATAGTGTTTTTGTTTCATGTAGAACCTGCGTGGTAGTATCTTCATAATCACTTCCATCAATTGCAACAACAGCTAAATCAGATGAATTCCAATTTTTTGTAGCTATTTGAGCTGCCGCTTGTATTGGATTAATTGGGACGTTGAACTGAACAGCAGTTTTTCCATGAATATTAAGATATATATTCCAATCATTCAAAAGATAATTAGTAGTATCATCAACAGTGCCAAACCAATTTGTTAGTGTCGAATCTCCAGTATAAACAATGGGTGAAATATGCCTGTCTCCATCCTCCAAAAAGTTGCAGGCGGGGATTGCTGCTAGATATCCATATTCATCTCTGTTACTAGTTGGGTCGTTTATAATTTTAAAGGTTTGAGCTATTGGAGTTATTTGTGGTTGTGGAACGGGGTTGGGTGGATCTGGAACAGTTGATACCAGATTAAAATGTAATTTGTAGGCACCAGATCCATAGGTGTAGTAATCCCAATTTGTAGGTTGTGGTATGTCCGTATAACCTGGAAATATCTTTATTCTCACCCGCCAGTATCCTGGTTCATCAGTAGGATAAAAAATCTCATCATCATAATAGTAATTCTCAGAGTGTAACATTGAACCATTAGGATTATAAAGATAGATATCAAAATCAGATTGAATAGCGTATTTTTTTACCTGCAATATAAAATGAATGTTTTGCCCTTCATTAACATTGAATTTATACCAATCTTCTTCATCGTTCATATCAAGATAACCATTATAACTTCCTGTAGATAACAAAGTAGCTGAGATGAAGCTATCACCTGCATCGTAACCGGAATTTGCATCATTCTGCTCAGATAAAATCACATCAAATGAATATTGTCCCTCACCTGCTCCACTAATGTAGTATATTCTAATATACCAATGGGCAGTTTTATCTGCTGTATATGATATTAATTCAGTTGTACTTCCTGAATTTGTTGATGTTGCTCTTTCATTTTCATCTTTATCCCAGAGACCAATATCATAATTATTTCCAGTTGGAGGAGTCATTGTAATTTCGATATATTGACCTTCGCATACTGAAAAGGAATACCAATCTTCAGTGTCACTGGAACTGAGTTTTCCAGTCCTTCCACGACCTGGCCAATTATCTATCATTTCACCTGGGAATAATGGTAGAGAATCATTAATTTCATTTCCTGTATCCTTTTTATAACCTGCATCATCATTGTCATTACTAATTATCACAGGAAAAGGGTTGTTCAAATTATATGTTCTATCAAACCAAAATGCGTCAGAGTTTTCACAAATCTCATTTATTTTTATTTCTCCATCAGCCATTTCAATAGGAGCATTAAATATATTATTTTGTGATTCAAGATTAATTGTGCTTACAGGAAACAAGAAAATTATAACTATAGCCAGAGTTTTATTTAACATAATACCCTGTTTATCCACTTTTTTCATACCTCCTCCAATATTATCATCAGAAATAGATTATTTAAATGTTACATTCCATATTATGGATAATAATTATGAAAAATTGAAATAGTAGATTATTTATTCTATAATATTGAAGAGGAGATAGTCTTTGAAAGATGAAGATAAACAAAAATTCCTTGAGAATCGCTCTGCAGATTGCTCTTTTACTTAATT
>CAZHIY010000212.1:0-4266 GCA_964533085.1 uncultured Thermoplasmatales archaeon
TAGAAGAACTGGTCCTGCAGAAATCGAAGCTGCGTTATTAGAGCATCCTTCTGTTTCAGAAGCAGCAACTATTGGAGTTCCTGATGAAATCAAAGGTGAAGATATTGTTTGCTTTGTTGTTTTAAAACCAGGGTTTGATGTTTCTGAACAATTAAAAGATGAGTTAAAAAATCAAGTAGTAAAAATAATGGGAAAAACATTAAAACCAAGAGATATAAAATTTGTAAATGATCTTCCAAAGACAAGATCTGCAAAAATAGTAAGAAGATTAATTAAAGCAACTTTTCTTGGTAATGATGTTAAAGACGTATCATCTGTTGGAAACCCTCAATCATTAAAGGAAATAAAAAATGCATTATAATAAATAAATATAAAATTATAACTTACCTAAAATTATCAAAATAACGACGATAAACGAAAACATTTTTCAACTTGTTATCTATTACATTTATTGGTGAGAAAGGGGATGAAAATTGTATTTTTTCGACTAATGACGAAGGAGATTTAGACATGACGGGAAAAGTATGTATTGTAGGTGGAGCCACTACGCCATTTGATTATGGTCCAACCGGCTTTGAAAGTATTGAAGGAGGGGCTGCTGAATGTATAAGGGAAACACAAAAAGATATTCCAAATTTTTCCTTAAGAGACTTGGACTTAATGATTTATTCACATTTTTCTGTTCACTTTGGACATCAATTATGCTCGGAATGGATAATTCATGATCATTTAGGACTTGTAGGAATACCACATTATAGAGTAGAAAATGGTGGAAACACTGGAGGAAGTGCATTGTATGCTGCCACCTTAGCGGTAATGTCAGGTCATCATGATGTTGTAGGAGTAGTAGGATGGGAAACTATGGATTCTGTATCACAGTCTCAAGGAAGTGAATTCATAGCACTAGCCTCAGATATAAGATATGAGTTATTAGTTGGAGGTATTTATCCAATATACTATGCGGCAATGGCAAATAAATGGATGAAAGACAATAATGTAACTGAAGAGGAAGTAGCAACAATAGGTGTAAAAAATAGGAATAATGCAATGGATAATCCTAAAGCACAATGGTATAGAAATGAGCATAAATATATAACAGTAGAAGATGTAATGAATTCTCGTTTGATTTCTTATCCAATTAAAAAATATGATTGTTGTCTAATGACACGTGGTGTAGCATTTATTCTTATTTGCAGTGAAGAATATGCAAAAAAAGTAAATCCAGATGGTTATGTAACTGTTGACGGTATTGGTCTATCAAGTTGTACTATTCGTGCAGGAGATAGATTGAATTTCCCTGGTTGGACTGAACGATACGGACCTAATTATCCAGAGATGACAGAGTTTGGAGCATGTAGAAACTCTGCAGAACAAGCCTATAAAATGGCAGGCATTGAAAATCCAATAAAAGATATTGATTTTGGCGAGATACATGATGCTTTTTCAACTTCAGAAGCACAGATCTATAAGGCTTTAGGCCTTGCTGATGAAAATAATATAGCTCAATTTTTACAGGATGAAAGTACACATATGCATGGTCAAATACCAATGAATCCAGGAGGTGGTTTAATGGGATATGGTCATCCTGTTGGAGCAACAGGAATTATGAGCGCCATTGAATGTTTTTATCAATTATCGGGAATGATCCCGCAGAAGCATCAGAGTAAAAAAACAGTGGTACCTGACCCAAAATGTGGGCTGGTAAATAGTCACGCTGGAACTGGAACTAGCATTTCAAATTTTATTTTTAGGAGGTCTTAAAATGAGCGAAACTGTAGTTGTGAAAAAAAAGAGAAAATTTGCAGAAGAACCTAATTTTACTGATAAAAAAATTTACAGACCTGAAGGTGTAAATGAAACAGGTCTTGCATTTATTGGCCATGAGATTTCTGAAGATGGAAATGCGATGAATCAATTTTTACATTATGATCAAATTTATACAATTAGACATGGATGGAATAGTAAATTTTTCAAAGGTTTACTAGATGGAAAAATATTAGGAACAAAATGTCCCAAATGTGGTGATACTTGGACTCCAATTAGAACACATTGTTGGAATCTTGATTGCAATCTTGAAAAAACTGAATGGGTAGAAATGCTATTAACTGCCACAGTATATACTTGGACAATTGCTGGATGGAGTGGTAGATCCTCTCTAAAAAGATTACCAATTATACTTGTATATGCAGTTATTGGAGAAAGCAAGGTTGCTATTGCAAATGAACTTCATGGTATTGAACCTTGGAATGTAGAATTTGGTATGCCTTTAAAGATCGTATTCAGACCAAAAAATGAAAGAATTGGTGCAGTTACTGATTTTCATTTTGAACCAGCTGATGGATGGGAACCTTCACCAATGAACAAAGAAAAAGAAAGAATACAACAGCTCATAGAACCAATATATGAATGGGTTAGAACATTAAAATAAAATTTAATAACATTTAAACATATATCTTTCATTTATCCTTTCTAATGAAATATGTTTCAGGGAAAATTCTAACAGATACTGGTTTTGAAAACGGATATTTAGGTTTTATTGATGGAAAAATAATTGAAAAAGGAAAAAGACACATTGAGTTAGGAAACCAACTCCAAAATACACACTCTTAACACTTGTAGTAGAACTAAATAGCCATGTTAAAAAACCAAATAATATGCCATTAAATGCAGCAAAAAACTGTAGCATCCCCATTCTAATAGTCTCATAATGTTTAATTAAAGATGTACAAGTTTCGTATTCGAGTTTTTCGTTAGGAGTCAACTTCGTTTCTCTTCCTACGTCATTACCTTGCATCATGATTTTTCTCCCACACATAACAATTTCATAACATTATTTTCTTTAAAAAACCAATCCTATATAGATTTTGATTTCTGCAACAACAACCAATTTATTATCACTATTAACAAAAATATCAATCATAATGTTTTTACAGATATAACTATTTGAGGTTAATTGTTAATCTCTTCAGGAGCAAGTACATCTGCATCTGTTTTTTTTGGCTCCAGTGCCTTTTTATTTGATTCTAAATGGGATACTACCTCAGGTAGTGTCTTTTTATCGCAATTATAAAACCATTTGAAAAAATTCCTCAGCTTACTTTTCAATATCTCAGCTATGGATGGTTTCAGTGATGTAAGGTAGGCATCGATATCTTCACGATTGATTTTATCCTAGGGTTTTGCGATTGTTTTTGAAAATGTTGTCAGAAGGCTCCTGTAGTTATTTATATTGTTGGGCTGGTATTTGTTTGTAATACTTATTATAAATTTATCAAGGGCTTCATCTTTTGATTTTGATATGTTTTCTACCATTGAATTCGTTCCTCTAATAAAATGTAATATAATATGCCCATTAAAACCTAACTAACTCAGGTATTTACTGGTAAAAAACGATGTTCCAATCCTGTTAGTTACAAAAGGAAAAAAACATGGACTTTTTACAACATTGGTCAAAGCTTATCGAATTGTTTTAGAGTGTTTTTCATTTGGTGATACCACTTGTCTATGCACTCTTCTAACTCTTTTTTTGCTTCACTAATATCATTGTATCGGTAAATATGATAGTATCCCCCTTTGCTTATATTCTTTGTTTCTTTTATGCATAAATTACAGCA
This sequence comes from uncultured Thermoplasmatales archaeon, assembly GCA_964533085.1. Lineage (GTDB taxonomy): Archaea > Thermoplasmatota > E2 > DHVEG-1 > DHVEG-1 > SG8-52-3. The sequence goes on from CAZHIY010000212.1 coordinate 3,615, forward strand.
AATTAGTTTTTGCAAAGATCTGTATACTGTACTTCTATCTTTGTCAATTTTTTTTGCTAATTCATCTGCTCGCATTTCTCCAAATTTTTTTAACTTATTATAAACATCTATATCTAGATTGTTTAAATCAAAAACACATTTTATTACATCATCACAGCATATATTGTTGTACGATTTGATAAACTTCATCTGTATTGGTATATCTTTCAGCTTTATATAATGATTGTGCATATTTTTTGCACAAACGTTATATAGTATATTAATAATTACATGAAAAAATGATAGACGAATTAGAAGAAATAAAAAGAAAAAAACTAGAACAATTAAAAATGAAATATATGAATGGAGGCAAAAAAATGGAGGAAAAATTACCAGATATACCACTCAAGGTAACCGATGCAGATATAGAAACAAACATTAAAAAATACCCGCTAATGGTAGTTGACTGTTGGGCGCCATGGTGCAGTCCATGTAGAATGATAGGGCCAATAATTGAAGAACTTGCAAAAGAAATGCAAGGTAAAATTGTTTTTGGAAAATTAAATGTTGACGAAAACCGAGAGACATCTATGAAATATGGAATAATGAGCATACCTGCACTTCTTGTATTTAAAAATGGAAATTTAGTAGATAGTATTATAGGTGCAATGCC
>CAZHIY010000213.1:0-4232 GCA_964533085.1 uncultured Thermoplasmatales archaeon
TGTGCTAATTACCTTAATTAAACCTTCTGAAAAGTAAAGACTACCAAATAATAAATATTTAATATAACTATTTTTCTCAATGTCAATCATATTTTTTCTAATATGTTAAATAGAAATTTTTTAATATAAATATTTCTAATTTTTTAAATAATAATTATAACAATAAATCAAAATTCCATATTTATTATAACTTTTTTTTGTAAAATGGACTTTTTTATAAATCTATATGTTGTAAATTGTCACATAACTTATATTTTACTTTCTTGCATCAACTAAAAATATTTTAGATGAGGAGGACAAATATGAAAAATAAAATAATAGGTATTTTAATTTGCACGCTATTGATAGCAACTTCAACAGTTGTTTCAGTGAGATCAAATGAAAACCAAGAAATTACTAAGAACATAAACATAGAAGTTAATCAAGGAGAACCTATTAAAGAATTGAAAACAAAAAATAATTATTCAACAAGCGGTAGTTTTGAACAATGTATAGCTGCTTGTTTGGGAATTACTTTGGCAGGTAATTGTATTTATCTGATATTTGGTTGTGCAATATCACCAGGTCCACATAATTTCTGTTGCTGGGCAGTACCTATCTTTTGTGGAGTAGACATTGGTTTATTGCTATCCTGTATTGCGAATTGTGCTGATCTAAATGGAGACTATGATGAAGAGCCACCTTGTTTTCCTGAAAATATTATAAGGTTAATAAATCTCATTCAAAACAGTAATTCTTCAGGCCCAGCTATAATTATGGGACTAATGTGTCTATTTCAACATTGGAAGCAGCTAAAAGAATGGTTGAATGAACAAGGGTATCTTGAAATAGAATTACCAGAAATAGAAGATTGCGGTTGCAACAACAAACCTTAATCTTTTATTTTTTCTTACATAAAAAAATAAGGTTTATAACAAATTGAACAATTTAATAAAATGGGAGTTGAAATGAAATATGGGAAAAATCAAATATCCTTTAAAAGCAACTACTTTTGATCAATTCAAAAAAAGATACACTCTTTTTACAACCTTTTTTGGTGTATTATTAATTATTTTGTTTTTTATTCGTGGTAATAGTTTTGATCTGTGGCAAAAATTACCATTCAAAAATAATTATCAAATACTAAGTATTCTCTTTATTACATTCTACATCATATTTTCAGTTGTTATCTATAATATGTTTAAAAAAAATTATTCATCTAAATCTAGTTAGCACTATAAATGATACATTAAAAAAATAAAAAAAAAAGCGGATGAAGTTTATTAATAATCCAAACCTAAAAGATTATTAAAGATCCACTGAAAGATCCTTTCTATTATTCTTTCAATTATAGGATATCGCTCGATTAATTTATCAAGAATTATGAACCATTTTGATTCTGTAATTCCTGACACTGATTGCTCAGGAGTATCTACTTTTTCTTCAACTATACTTTCCTCTTTTTCTTCTTCGGAACATTTTTCTTCTTCCACATTATCATGACAGGCCTGTGATAGAGTTCCAAGAAGACAAAAAATCACTAGTACTATTATCCACTTACGAACTAAAACCATCCTACTCATCCTCACCACCATATTAATTTTTGTCAATTATATAATATAAATCTTCTGTGTAAAAATGTAAAAAATGGAATTTATCCAAATTGACTGATTGTCTTTTTAATTTGTTCCTTTGTTTTTTCTTTATTATACTCCCCTGTATTCTTACTATAACATAAAGGAAGAGATAAATAGAAATCATCTTCATTAAAAAGGATTCCTGCTTCAATAAAAATCTTTAAGATGTTTTTTAGCTCATTTTCAGAAATATTTGATAGCTTTTCTTTTAACGTATCATAAGAAATAACATTTTCACAAGCAAGAATTATATCCCGCTCCTGTTGATAAAGAACATATATCATAACATTTTCACTGTTTCTGTTATCATAAATTTTAAGATATGACTGACCATCCACATGGTAAAAGATTATTTTTTCAATAGTTGTTTTTCTTTTTACAGCATTTATTTCTCTATTTTCAAGACCTTCTTTCCAATCTAAAACAAGCTTATTCCACTTATTTTCTTTTATTTCATTTTTTCTTTTAAACTGATTGAAAAAGAAGAAATCTTTTTCTAAAATCTCAGGTGGATACATTAAAGTATCAATAATTTTGCTTTCTAATTTTTCGATGTTGAACTGTTCATGGTTTCTATAAATTGGACTATCAAATCCTACAACAAATTGACTTATTTGAGGTGGATCAAGATAATTTTTTATAAACTCGATGTTGTGAATTGTTTCTAGAAAATCAATGTGTTCTTCATTTGGATAATTTATAATTAAATTATAGTTGTTGTAGATACCATTCTCTTTACAATATTTTAATGCAGCAATATTATCAATTACCTTAACACCCTTATTCATTTTTTTAAGATAATTTGGCGAAAAAGCTTCAATTCCGGTTTGTATAGTACAAAAACCTGCTTTTTTCAAAAGTGTGTAATCCTCGCTATTTAATTGACCTGCTCTTGCTTCAATATATAAATTTAAATCTTTTCCTAGATTAATTATTTGGTCGCATAATTTTCTGTAATCTCGCTGTGGTAGTGTATTTCCAATTACTTGAAATGTTAGATTTTTATAGGTTTCAGATAGAAAGTTCAATTCTTCAACAAAACGATCAATTGATTTCTCACGATATTTTTTGTGATATGCAGAAATGTTACAGAAAGTACAATTATTCCACCAGCATCCTCGAGAAAGCTCTATTGGAAGTCTACCGTATAGTGCATAATATTGCTGTACTTCGTCAGATATTATGCTTAATTGTTGAAAATAGGATTGAAAATCTGGGTAGGGAAGATTGTTTATATCAATAAATGTTTCATTTTTATTCCAAACTATTTCATTGTTTTTTCTATAGATTAGTCCTGGAATTGAGCTATAATCTTGATTTTCTTTAGCAAGTAAAAATAATGGTTCCTCCCCATCGCCAGAAATTATAAAATCTATCCAGTCAAAGGTTCCTAATACTCTTTTTCCAAGTTCATTAATGGTTGAACTTCCACCAAAAACAATCGTTTTTTCAGGAAATTTTTCATTTATTTTTTTTGAAATAGCAAGTGAAGGTATAAATTGTCCATAATTTAGAGTAAATCCAATAATATCAGATTTCTCCCAATTAAAAGGATGAATTGAATTTGAAAAAAATTTGTCAGTTTTTTCTAGATATTTTTCAAAAGGCAGGATTTCTTTATATTTACTATCAGAGGTAATAATATGATCGTAATAATATCGAATTTTTTCAAGGTTTTTCTCCCAATGATATGGAAAGAGATATTTTGAAAATGCAAGCTGTGCAATATAGGAGTCATTTGGACTATTAATTAAAAAATTGTAGTTATTTAACCCATAGATTTCAGCTGCATTTAGGTATAAATGCTTAGATGTGATGTTAATATCTCTTTCTTTTAAGTATGCCTCTAAAAGTGCTAATTGTATAGAAGGAATACTAGATTCTGCAAAAGGCATTGAAACAAGTTGTATTTTTTTGCTATCGTGCATACCCATCCTACTTTTTATTCAATAAGATTTCTACTTAAATATTTAACTATATATATTATGAATATAAAAATCCTAAAATATGTATTAATTGTTTAACATATTGTAAAAATGCATAAATTAGATTTAAAAGATAGAAAAATTTTGTATGAATTAGATTTGAATTGCAGACAGTCAAATACTCAGATAGGAAAAAAGGTTGGATTAAAAAGAGATGTAGTAGCCTATAGAATTAAAAAACTTCAGGATGAAGATATTATAAGCAATTATTGGACACTTATTGATACATTTAAGCTTGGTTATAATGTTTTTAGAATCTATATTAATTTTCAATATGTTAGCTCAGATATAAAAGAAGATATAATAAAATATTTTGTAAATTACCCAAATTCATGGGTTGTTGCTTCGATAAAAGCAGAAATCGATCTAGATGTAGTTATATGGGTTAAAGATACATTTGAGTTTTATCAATTCTGGGAAAAAACTCTTGATAAATATGAGGATTATTTTGCAAAATATGCGATTTCTATATACGTCCAAGGAATTGTCTATAAAAAATCATATTTATTACCTAATGAACAGGATAATATTAGGGAAATAGGTGATATGAGTTGTGGTGGGAAATCTGTTGAAATAGATGAAAATAATGAACAGACTAGTATAATAGAACCTACCACAGCTCTGAGAATCC
>CAZHIY010000214.1:0-4232 GCA_964533085.1 uncultured Thermoplasmatales archaeon
AAAAACAACAGCCCCAATTATAGCAACTATTTTCTTTTTCATTCTTCATACCCCACAGGTTTCAAGAAAACATCATGCTCTTTACCTAAATAATAGGAAAAATTGGTCTTTGCCAGCTCCTCAAAATCAGTATAGCCTCGTTTTTTCCAATAATCTTCCCATTCTGCTTCGTCTTGAAAGAATATTTTTGATAATTGTTCTTTTAGGATTTTGTTTGTGTTTCTAACCCTTATTGGTGGGATTCCTGATAGTATGGTCCGTTTTGCCCATTTCTCCAGAACCTCTTTAAGGCTTTTGTCTTTTTTAACTATATTTATAAGAGCCTTAATTCGCTGGGGTATCTCCGTCGGGACGATAGCCAAAGCTTCATTTTTAGATGAGGCAATGCAGAACAGCCTCTCAGCCTTGAGCTCCTGTTTTTCCAGTGATGAATTCACATCATTTATTACTTCATTTTCTGAAATTGATGACGAATCATAGTGAATAAACAGCACCGGGTCTGACGGGTTCTCAGGAGTAATCGTCGGCAGAAGAGTCGTTAACTCGTTGAAATTAGGGTGATTAGATCTGGCATAATGCATCACGTAAAGACCGCTTCGCCCGCCAATAGCTGATTCAAATTCAACACTTTGGTTCCGGTTTTTGTTCTCAACAGCATCAAGAAAATTGAAATCATCACCCTTATTGTTTTCATCATTTTCTTTTGTTTTCTCAGCATCCATGCCGTTGATCAGCTTGGAAATCATGTCGCTAAATTTCAATGAAAAATATCCCATCTTGATGAAGTTTGAAACGTTCCCCCCATTTGCAAGTACGGCTCTATGCTTTATTTCTTCAGGTATCATCTCAGAATACGATTCCTCGCATATGATAACCGGGTAATCTGCTGAAAAAGCCAAACAAGTTATGGTATTGACCATCTGGAATGCCTGTGAAAGTGAGTCTGGCAATATGTACAGGGAGAGTGGTTTTAATCCGAATTTCGTGGCAACCTTCATAAGAATCGGCCCAACAGTACTTGAAGTCCCGCCCGGGTAAACCGTGGAATAGAGGTATTTCAAAGCGTAACCGCTTCTGGATGAATTCTCTGCCAGCTTCATCAGCGCTTCTTCTATTTTCGTTTTTAAATTGTTGTAGCAGCGGTGAATATCAAAGCTAAAACCACCATAGCCGTAGGCATTGATTTTAACTACTGCTATGCTGTCATTTGAACATTTAATTATTTTCTGCAACTGGGTAGTGAGGCAGTCTATAGAAAGCACCCACTGGTTAACAGGCAAAATCCACCCGTTTTTCAGATGAGAAAACAAAACCTGGTTAAAGGTGCTACCAAGGGCACCAATGCAGAGTGCAAGGTTCACTTACATGCCCCCATCATTCTTGCGTCTTTCTATTTCTTCATCTATAGACTTCATGGTTAAATTATCCAAGATATGGAAGAAATAGTCCTTTCCAAAAATTCCAAGATAGACATTAAAACCTACACCTATGTCCAGAACCACATCGATTAAACGCTTTTCCAATTCCTTGTCATCCAACTTGGATTTATGTTTGTTTTTTACCTTGTATTTTTCAATATGGCAGCGCGCGATGTTCGTTATCAAATCATCGCCGAGTTTCCAATCCTTTGCTACCATTCGCCTATTTTCTATTTTTTCATCTCCTTTCTTTGGCATGTTTTGCGTCACCTCCAAGTCTTAGAATTATTTTCTTTCTTCCTCTAAGAGAAAAATTACATTGGATATTCTTCAGTGGCTCCAAATGACTACAAAGATTACGAAGTTCAATCCCTTGCTTCTTAAAATGGAAGTGAATTAACCTTCCACATTCTTTACAACTTTCAAGTTTGTAGATTTTATCACCCAATTCTAGAACAGTTATTATATAAAAATTGCGCTACATTATAGCTCCTTATAAACCCTCCAAGTAGCTATTTATATACCTATTTTTTCTACTTCAAGAAAAAGCTAGATTTCCCCTAAGTTCGTGCCTTTTAATTATGAATGAAATATCTTTACAGAAATCTTTGAGAATGTTTGGAGCTTCTATATCAAAATAAGTTGGTTTTCCATCACTATTTAATAAAGTATAATCAAGATCTGAAAATAATCTTTCATCGAGGGGTCTAGTGAAAAGCCTAAGGTTCCAGTATCGATTATTGTTAATGCAAGATTGCCACTTGAGAGATATATTGCTTGCAGGTTGATATCCGTACTTATCGTCATCACCTTCAATAGATAATTCTGCTTCCTGCACACCATAAATATCGTCCAATTTTTTATTCAAATCCCTTTTTAGAAACAAATCTATACGTTGACTATATACATCTCGGTCATTTTTCTGAAGTTCTTTTATACTTATTCTATCGTATTCAATTTTTGCATCCTTTAAATTATAATCCCCCTTCCCCTCATATTCCCTGACGATTAAAATATGTTCATTCCTAATACAATTGGTTTCCTTGCAAAGTTTTTTTATATCTTCTATTGTATGATATATTCTAGGTTTAGTATAGAGAGTATTCACTTTAATATCTAGCATAGATTATTTTTCGGTGGTAAAAGTATTTATACCTATAAATAATGAAAATTTGGAAACATGGAAATGGGTAAAAAAAGACCAACTATACGAGTGGAAGGAAATTGCATAATTGCTAAAAACAACTGGGCATGGGTAAACAAGGTATCAAAAACCAATATTCTTGAAAGATATATAGATAAAAGGAAGAATTGGTCTGTAAATGCAACATATGGTCTACTATTAGAAGTTGCAGGGGATTTGACTTGCAGAATGTATGATTCCAATAAATACGAAGGCACTTTTTCTGAACCTGCATTAAGACAAGAATTTATTAATCGTGTTGAAAAACAATATGACAAACTTATTAAAAAAAAGGAAAACACAGCATTTCATGAACAAGAGGTAATAGACCTAACAAAAGAAAGAGATGAGAATATTGAAGAATTAAGGAACAAGGATTTCCGAGGAAAAATAGATGTCCTTAATGGTTGGCTAGCACAAGAATGCCCTAATAATAAATTTTTTGAAAAAGTAGGTGAAGATTACAAACTTCTTATATATTCAGCCTATGGTCCTAAAGGCATAGTGAAACTTTTTTGTTCAGAAGCATATGAATCTGAATATAAAAAATTGATGAGAGATAAAACTATATCAGAAGAGACTGCAACACCTCAAAAAACAAATATAACTTGCATCCAATCTTTAGAGCAATTCCTTAAAAAAGATGTTATAAACAAACCCGAATTTTTCCGAAAAATCGGACCTTTATGGATTGATTTTGAATTTGAATATGTATTTGAAAGAGACCAAGTTGATGAAATTATTAAAAATTTTAATAATAACCAATTCCAATTTTTAGTTGGATATCCTGATTCTGGAAAAACCACCATAGCAAGAAATATTGGATATAAATTAACTAAAGAACAAGAACACAAATGGAATATATATCTATTGTCTCCATTATCATTTCAAATTGCACCGCTTTCTACCATTATTAATGAAATTAATGATATTACTCATCATTCTGAAAATATTTTGATAATTTTCGATGATGTTCATATGGAAGCATCCAAAGTTGCCGACATACTTGATCGGATTAACAAAAATGAAAAAATTAATGTCCTAATTGTAGGAAATAACTCCTATAAGATAGGTTTGAGAGATGATCAAGAAAAAGTTTTTAGTAGTTTTAAAAAAATAAGGTTAAAATGGGAAGATTTCTCAGATATTGCTGAATCTATCTATCAAAACATAATTAAAAAACAAAAAGAAATCAATATAAATTTTCCATTAACCCAGTCACAATGGTATGAAATTAAAGATATATCAAAATATAATTTTGATATATTGACATTTTTACTAGACTCCTTTAAACAGGGTAGAGAAATCAATATAGAAACTGTATATGATAAGATATCGAATGACCTTGGTAGGTTAGAAAAAAACTTATTAGACAAAACTGGGATGGATGATATAATTAAAACTCTATTGACTTTAGCAACTTTTACAACTTATGGTATACATGCTCCAAAATCATTTTTAAAAAATAATGAAAGATTAAAAATTAAAGCAACTACTCTTTTTGAATTAGAAAAACTTGATGAAATCAGGAGTGAAAACGGATTTTATTACATTCCAAGTAAATCTCTCGCTGATTTTTATTTACAAACTTCATTATTAAAAAATAACAAAAGAAAATATACACATCTTGC
>CAZHIY010000215.1:0-4223 GCA_964533085.1 uncultured Thermoplasmatales archaeon
CTGAATTAAATGAGTATTTTCAAAAATTGTCAGATAAATTTGGTTGGAATTGGGAGATGCCGATTTAATGAAAAATAAGATTTCCCAATGCTGGAAAGACTGCTGGGTTTAATCAGATATTCATAAAATCCTTCTACTATTTTTTACTGTTACAGGTGAATTCTATTTGTCGGTATCTCTCTAATACGTACAAAATGTTTTGTCGAATTATATAAATAATATTTAACAGGAATTTCGACGAAATTGACATCAAATTCGTAGGTAACTACCTTTTCAGATGTCTGTATTGCATAAAATATAGCGATTGATACTCAGTCAACAGAAATTTAGTTCCAGTTAATATTTCGATAACTTAGGTTTTTGTAAAATAGTGGTAATCTATTGTTTTTTATCATTTTTAATACTAATAAAACTTATATTTAAATTATATCTAAAAACAACGTTTAAGTAGTAAATTTATATTACCAATACTGCCCTGCAATACCTATTTATTCAATGGGGAGGTAGATTTATATGGGAAAAGGAATAGTTCAGAAGATATTAGAAAAACATATAGTTGAAGGTAAATGGGAGCCTGGAAAAGAAATTGCCATAAAAATTGATCAGACATTAACCCAAGATGCAACGGGAACTATGGCATATCTTCAGTTTGAAGCTATGGGTGCTCCTAAAGTAAAAACAGAATTATCCGTAAGTTATGTGGACCATAATACTGTTCAGATTGGTTTTGAAAACGCTGATGACCACAAATACTTGCAGAGTGTCGCAGCAAAATATGGAATTATCTATTCACGTGCAGGTAATGGTATTTGCCATCAAGTACATTTAGAACGTTTTGGAAAACCAGGTAAAACACTTCTTGGTTCTGATTCTCATACCCCAACTGGTGGGGGAATCGCTATGGTAGCAATAGGGGCTGGTGGTCTCGATGTTGCTGTTGCAATGGCAGGTGGTCCTTTTTATCTAACCTGCCCCCAAGTCATAAAGGTGAATCTTAAAGGTAAACTCAGACCATGGTGTGCTGCAAAAGATGTTGTTCTAAAGATGCTTGAGATTTTTACAACGAAAGGAAATGTTGGTTGTGTTTTTGAATACTCTGGAGAAGGAGTTAAAACACTTTCTGTTCCCGAAAGAGCAACAATTACAAACATGGGTGCAGAATGTGGTGTTACAACTTCTGTATTTCCAAGTGATGAAACAACAAAAGCATTTCTTAAAGCTCAAGGTCGTGAGAAAGACTGGACTGAACTAAAAGCAGATTCTGATGCTGAATATGAAAAGGTAATTGATCTTGATTTAAGTGAGATTGTACCGCTAACAGCATATCCACACAGCCCAGGAAACATAAAAACTGTTAAAGAATTAGAAGGAATGGAAGTTGATCAGGTTTGTCTTGGCAGTTGTACAAATTCTTCTTACAAGGACCTTATGACCGTAGCAAATATTCTAAAAGGTAAAAAAGCTCATCCAAATGTCAGCTTTGTAATTGCACCAGGTTCAAAACAGGTTCTTGAAAACATTACACGAGATGGCGGACTTACAGACCTTATTGCTGCTGGTGCACGAATTGCAGAATCAGCATGTGGTTTTTGTATAGGTAATAGTCAATCACCAAAAACTGATGCAATATCATTACGAACCAGTAATAGAAACTTTTTAGGAAGATCAGGTACAAAAAGTGCTCAAGCTTATCTTGTAAGCCCTGAAACAGTGGCAGCGGCAGTAATTACAGGTAAAATGACCGATCCACGTGACCTTGAGAAAATGGGAATAAAATATCCAAATGTTAAGATGCCTGAAGCATTCTATATCGATGATAGCATGTTTATTTATCCCCCAAAACACTCAGAGAACATTAAAATTTACCGCGGACCAAATATTGGTGATCCACCAGCAGCTTTACCAATGCCTGATTCAATTACTGGAGAAGTAACAATAAAAGTCGAAGATCAAATTACAACTGATCATATTATTCCTGCTGGAAGCAAAATGAAATATAGATCAAATGTTCCAAAATATTCTGAATTCTTGTTTGAAGTAGTTGACCCGGATTTCTATGAACGGGCAAAAAAAATACGGGATAGTGGAAAATCAAATATATTTATCGCAGGACTTAGTTATGGCCAAGGCTCTTCAAGAGAACATGCAGCATTATGTCCAATGTTTATGGGAACAAAAGCTGTGATTGCTAAATCATTTGAAAGAATTCATACTGCAAATTTGATTAATTTTGGTATTATACCTCTGACTTTCAAAAACGAAAGTGATTATAACAAAATCGAACAAGGCGATGACTTGGAAATACCTAATATTAAAAATGTAATTAAAAATGGGGAGGTTTTGAAGGTTAAGAATAATTCAAAAGGATTAGAGTTTGAGGTGGATTATAATCTCTCAGATAGACAACGTGAGATTATTCTTGCAGGTGGTACACTTGCATATATGAAAAATAAAGCTTAAAAAAGAGGTAGATAGAAAATGGCACAGAGAGGAATAAGAGAATATAATGGGAAAAAAATGCTAGCAAAATACTGGGATGAGTATTTTGGAAAGAGCTTTAAATACCCTGGAAAAATTGTCCTTGTTGATCCAGATACAAAACTTGATGATCTGCCAAAGAAACATAAATGGCTAAATGAAGGAAAGCTTGTTGTAAAACCAGATCAATTATTTGGAAAGCGAGGTAAACATGGCTTAATAAAGGCAAATGCGACTTTTGCAGAAGCAAAAAAATGGATAAAAGAGCGGATGAACAAAGACACAACTGTGGGTAAAGTAACAGATAAATTGACTCATTTCATTATAGAACCATATGTTCCACATAAAGGCGAGTTCTATGTTGCAATAAAAAGTAACCGTGATGGGGACACAATCTATTTTTCAAATCATGGTGGAGTTGACATTGAGTCGGTTTGGAAAACAGTTGCAGAAATTCAAGTTCCAGTTGAAGAGGATGTAGGTAAGATAAATATTGAAGGTAAACTTCCTAAGGATACCCCGAAAGAGCATAAAAAAATGTTTGCAGAATTTATTAAAGGACTTTTTAATTTCTATCGCGAACTTGGATATGCATATCTAGAAATAAATCCATTTGTTGTAACAGGTAAAAACATTGTACCGCTCGATTTAGTCGCTAGAATTGATGACACCGCTCATTTTGAATATAGTACGAAATGGGGAGACTTGCCATTTCCAGCACCATTTGGTAGAAAGCTTTCAAAGGAAGAAAAATACGTTAAAACAATGGATGAGAAAAGTGGTGCATCACTAAAGCTTACTGTTCTTAATCCAAAAGGTCGAGTATGGACAATGGTCGCTGGTGGTGGGGGTAGTGTGATTTATACAGATACTATTGTTGATCTTGGATATCGTGATGAGCTTGCAAATTATGGGGAATACAGCGGTAATCCAACAACTGATTTGACGTATGAATATGCTAAAACTATTCTTGATTTGATGACACGTGAAAAAGATCCAAAGGGTCGACCAAAGTTTTTACTTGTTGGTGGAGGAATTGCTAACTTCACAGATGTTGCAAAAACCTTCACTGGTATTACAATGGCTCTGCGTGATTACAAGAAAAAACTGAAAGATACAAATGTAAAAATTTATGTTAGACGAGGAGGACCTAACTACCAAGAGGGATTAAAAATAATGAAAGATCTTGGTAAAGAGCTTGGGGTACCAATCGAAGTGTATGGTCCTGAAACCCATATGACTCGTATTGTTGATATGGCTTTAGGAGGGAAATAATGGAGGCGATTACCATGACAAAACAAAAATCTAAACCTAAGAGTAACAAATCCAAGAAAGATTATATTATAATGGATAAAAACACAAAGGCAATTGTTTTCGGTTTTCAGCAAAGAGCAATTCAACGTATGCTTGATTTTGATTATATATGCAGACGTGAAGAACCATCTGTTGTAGTTATTGTTAATCCAACTCGTGATGGTATGCATAAATGTTTCTGGGGGACAAAAGAAATATTGATTCCAATGGTTCGAACAATTGATGAAGCTGTTAAAATGCATCCAGAAGCTGATTTCATGGTTAATTTTGCAAGCTTCAGGTCTGCTTTTCCAACAAGTAAGGAAGCACTACTTACTAAAACAATCAGATCTGTAGCAATTATTGCAGAAGGTGTTCCTGAAAGGAGAACAAAGGAACTTATAAAAATTGCAAAAGAGAGAAACAAATGGATTATTGGTCCTGCAACAGTG
>CAZHIY010000216.1:0-4216 GCA_964533085.1 uncultured Thermoplasmatales archaeon
GCAAAACAGATTGAATTTAAACTATCAGTGGTTCCAATATCTTCTTGGGTCCATGTATCTCCACCATCAGTTGTAGAAACTACTATTCCATTTTCACCAACAGCCCAACCATTGTTAGAATCAGAAAATGCAACACCAAACAATTCGATATAATACCCCGATAAACCAGAATCTTGTTCATCCCAGTTATCTCCACCATCACTTGTGTAAAAGATTGCACCATAATCTCCAACAGCCCAGCCATGATTTGAATCGGTAAAATAAATATCATTTAAAGGTCCCACTGGATCATAATAGTACCCAGATTCGTAAAGTTGCGTGTTCCAATTATCTCCTCCATCTGAAGTGTGAAGAATATATCTTATGAAATGCTCATTATAAGAATCAAAAATACCTCCAACAGCATATCCATTATTCTCATCTAAAAAGAATAATCCATGTATGCCTGAAGAACCGGGATCATACTGTTCCGTCCAATTGGCTCCACCATCAGTGGTATGTAATATTTTACTACCAGCAATCCAACCTGTCTGATCATCTACAAAAAATACACTGCTATAAGCTTCATTATAGTATAACCCATCATCCATCCAATCCCATGTATCACCACCATTTGATGTATATAAAATTTCATCCTGACCGTCTACTGCCCATCCATGCTCTGTATCTGGGAAGGAGACACCGTAAAGTCTTTTATCAAGACCAGTGTTTTGTTGGTACCAAACTGAACTTTCAGATAATTTCTCAAATGTGATGCTGTCACTACTCCATTTATCATCTGGATACGTTCCTGTGTAAGCTATGTATGTGTAATTACCTACAGGCATGTCGCCTGGAACATATTGCGATAAATCTTTAGTAGCTGACCAACCAGCTGGTAATTCAAATTCAACTGGTCCATACACTGGACCATATGAACTTTCATCTGGTAAAGTATACATTGTCCAAACATCAAAGGTTACTGATGTATCCTCATTGTTTGTAACCTCGATTGAATAAGAAAAATTACCTCCAGATGATGGAATAGTAATAGGCGGATTATATGGGGTTATAATGATACTAACATCATTATCAAAAGGAGCATTTCCAGGATAACTATTTAGTACTTGCTTATTTTGATGTAGAGCATTTATCCCCACTACTGGATAGATAGTCAGAATCAATAGCATGCTTACTAATATTCCTAATATTTTATATTTCAATTAGTTCGCCTCCATAATAACTTTTTTTTGATTTAAGTGTATGTTTTCTTATAAACATAACTTAACTTTATATTTAAAAAAACTAAAATATGATTTGAAAATATTTTATTTGTATAATAGACCATCATATTTTACATCTTATTAAATACAAATTTTACATAATAGTCTAATTATTTATAAATTTGCATTTGAAATTACTTATTTTTTAATAAAAATAGATAAAAAGACAGAAAAAGTTATAAATACACATAAAAAACATTAACCGAATACCGGCGCAAGCATGTCATTTTCATTCATTATAATTCAATATTTAAATTGTAAGAGACAGTACAAATACAATTGAATGGAGTGTAGAATTTGAATATGAATGAAATCTCAATTGTAATATGCGGAGAAGCAGGGCAAGGTATACAAACCGTAGAACAACTTTTTACAAAAATTGTGAAAAAAGCAGGTTACAATGTATTTTCGACAAAGGAATACATGTCACGAGTTAGAGGTGGAAGTAACTCAACAGAAATTAGAATTTCAATAAAACCCGTTAGCGCCTATGTTGATAGAATAGATATTCTAATTCCCCTGAGCAAAAAAGCAATTGAACATCTTGGGAAAAGAATCACTAAAAAAACAATTGTTATTGGAGGGAAAGACTTTATTAAAACCAATAAAAACTGTAAAGTAATTGAGATACCATTTTCTCAACTTGCAAAAGAAATAGGAGACAAAGTATATTCAAATACAATTGCAGTAGGTATATTATCTTCTATCTGCAATATTGACAAATATGTTCTAAATAATCAGTTAAAAAAATATTTTTTTAAAAAAAGTACAGATATTATCAATAAAAATATCAGAGCTATTGAGATAGGATATAAAACAGGCATTGATAATATTCAAAAGGGTAAAATTAAGATTAATATTCAAAAACCTAAAACGTCGGATGATGATATTGTTATAAATGGAACCGAAGCAATAGGTCTTGGAGCAATAGCCGGTGGTTGTAATTTTATTTCATCTTATCCAATGTCGCCTTCAACTGGAGTTTTAACTTTTCTTTCTCAGCATTCAACGGAATTTGATATAATCGTTGAGCAAGCAGAGGATGAAATCTCAGCAATCAATATGACATTAGGTGCCTGGTATGCTGGAGCTAAAGGAATGGTCACTACATCAGGTGGTGGATTTGCATTGATGACTGAAGGCGTTAGTTTAGCAGGCATGATCGAGAGCCCTGTTGTTATACATCTTGGTCAAAGACCTGGACCTGCTACAGGTCTTCCAACACGAACAGAACAAAGTGATCTTTTTCATGTATTGTATTCTAGTCACGGTGAATTTCCAAAGATAATCTTTGCACCAGGAACATTACAAGATGGATTTTATCTAACTCAAAAAGCATTCTATCTAGCTGATAAATATCAAGTTCCAGTATTTATCCTCTCAGATCAATATTTTGTTGATTCATTTTATAATATACCTTTATTAAAGTTTGATAATTTAAAAAATAGGAATTATTTTGTAAAAACAAAGAAAAATTACAAAAGGTACCAAATAACAAAAAATGGGATTTCACCGAGAGGAATTCCTGGATATGGAGAGGGTATAGTATGTGTGGATAGTGATGAACATGATGAAGAAGGGCGCATCACAGAAAACATGGATATCAGAAAAAAAATGGTTGATAAACGTCTTAGAAAAATGAATGAAATCCAAAAAGAGACAATTCCACCAGATTTGATTGGAAATAAAAATTATAAATTTTTAATTATAGGATGGGGATCAACTTATCATATCATTAGAGAAGCAATGAATCGGATTGGCAGAAAGGACATTTCTTTTCTACATTTTAAACAGGTTTATCCTCTTCATAAAGATACAATAATATATCTATCAAAAGCTGAAAAAATAATAATTATAGAAAATAATGCAACCTCACAATTCGCAAAACTCATTAAAATACAAACAGGTTATGAAATCAAACATAAAATCCTCCAATACACTGGTTTATCATTTAGTGTTGAAACGGTTGAGAAAGAAATAAAAAACAAATTAGGAGGAGATTAGGCATGGATAAAAAGGAATATGATTTTGGTTCAATAGATATTGCTTGGTGCCCTGGATGTGGAAATTTCTCTATTCTTAATTCATTAAAACAAGCACTTGTAGAACTGAAAATATCTCCTCAACAACTTGTAGTTGTTTCAGGTATCGGACAAGCTGCAAAGATACCGCAATATTTCAAAACAAATTACTTCAATGGCTTACATGGAAGATCACTCCCACCAGCAACAGCAATAAAAGCGGCCAACCCAAGTTTAACAGTTATAGCTGAAAGTGGAGATGGAGATATGTATGGAGAAGGAGGAAATCATTTCATTCATACTATACGTAGAAATCCAGATATTACAAATATTATACACAACAACATGGTATATGGACTTACAAAAGGACAAGCTTCTCCTACAAGTGAACTTGGTTTTAGAACACCTATCCAGATAAATGGAGTTATTTTAGAACCTTTCAATCCTCTATCTACTGCAATAGCAATAGATGCGTCATTTGTTGCAAGAGCATTTGCAGGTGATATAAAGGAAACAAAAGAAATTATAAAAAAAGCAATCAAACACAAAGGATATGCATTAGTCGATATCTTCCAGCCATGTATATCCTTCAATAAAATAAACACCTTCGACTGGTTTAAAGAGCATACTTACTATCTAGATAGCACACATGACCAAACAATTCGTACAGAGGCTTTTAAAAAATCAATTGAAAGAGGTAAATTACCCCTTGGAATCTTTTATATAAATAAAAACAGAAAAATTTTTGAACAAAATTTAATGATTTTCGCTCAAAACAAAAAACCATTATATCAAAGACAAACGAAAACGGAGAAAATCACTAAATTAATTAACTCAAAAAAATAATAAATCAAATATTTATTAATCATTTAATTTTATATTAGAGCCTGTCTGAGAATTATTTCCAGATTTTTTAGCTAAATAACCAACATA
>CAZHIY010000217.1:0-4206 GCA_964533085.1 uncultured Thermoplasmatales archaeon
ATTAAAATCTCTGCAATAGATCAAAATGGAGCAAGAATAGAAAATATAGAATTAACCTTATTGCAAAATGATTCAACAATTTTTGTTAATAACACAAATAAGGATGATGATATTTTACTGAAAGTTCCATATAATCTTTTTGAACCATATGTATTAAAAGCATATTATAAAGGTTTTAAAATATTTGATAAAGAACTTTCAAAAAAAGTAAAGAATGTAGATATTACTTTAAATTTATATGATTTTACAATAAGTATTAAAGATATGTTAGGGTTTCCACCAGATGTTAATTTAAGACCAATATTAACAAGTTCTGAAATGGAGAGTCCTGTTGAGTTAATACCTCAAGAAGTTGGACATGGTATATATATATTCAATGATTTACCTAAGGTAAAATATAAATTTCATATTTCTTATGGTCGTTTTACTGATGAATTATTTATTGATATACCTGACGATGGAGATTTTACTGAAGTTAAATTTACAGCTTTATTTGATTTAAATATAAATTTGCTAAATTCTAGAGGAAATAATATTCAAGATGAGAATTACAAAATAAATGTTATAAGAAATGGAGAAATATTATTTGATAGTATATCTCAAGATAAAACCATAACAATTCCTCCTGGAAAATATACAATTAAGGCACATTTTGATGGTGAGTTGATAGGAACAAAAATTGTTGAATTGAGCAGTGATAAAGAAACAGATATTGTTACAAATATAAAACCACTTCTTCCAATACTAATTACTGGAATTGTTTTACTATTTATATGTGAAATAGTTGTATTGTTCTTGTTTAAGAAATTCTCGTTAAATACATTCTTAAAACTGTTAGCACTTGCATTGGTATTTCTTTCAATATTTCAACCGTGGTGGACCTTAAATGGCCATAGTGATACACCTTTTGCTGAGAAAAATACTGAAATGTATATTGTCTCAGGAGCTATGATAGAAAAAACAAAATACCAGAACGAAACGAATCTTGAACTTGCAACTTTACCAGAATTGTTTACAAATTTTCTTGGAATACTGCTACTTATAATTTATTCTGGAATAATCTTGCTAAGCATTAGTTTTATTCCAAATATTATTTTAAGAAGACGGTATTTTTTAGTCCTTATATCTGCAAGCATCTTGTTTTTACTTTTAGTTTCTATTGCTTTTTCTTTTGGGATGTCAAAGATAACCGAGCTTACGCTAGGAAGTTTAAATGGTGAAGCAATCCTTGATTTAACAATACCTAATGGTGAAAAAATATGCATGCTTTCAAATTGGGGATTAGGTATAGGTTTCTATCTTTGTGTTCTTTCATCAATAATACTTCTAGTTGCAGGAATAATCGATTATTTAAGAATGAAAAAGTGGCCAAAAGATATATTTAAAAAGTTATGATGTTCACATATTCATTTTGTTAAGGACCTAATTCTTTCTTCTCCATCTGCATTTTTTATTATTTTAGACACTTCTTGAGGAACTAAATCTTCCCACGATTCGTTATTTATTATTTTATTTCTTATAACTTTCCCAGAATATCTATTTTTTTCATACAATGGTGTTTTTTTTACAGCAAATCCTCTATTTGAAAATAACTTTTTAGTAAAATCATTATTTGATAAAACAACATCAAAGTCAGATATAATTGAAAGTACATGATCAACCCATTTAGGTGGGTTGTGAATATCTGGTATAAACACAATTTTGTAATTACTTATACCAGTATCTTTTAATGATTTACTAATCATAAGTTTCCGTTCATCATTTGTAAAAGGATTTTCAAGTGTGTTACTATATTGAGATGACCCAACTCCAATTATAATCTTACTATATTTCTTAGAAGCTTCTTCAATAATTTTTAGATGTCCATTATGAAAAGGCTGGAATCGTCCGATAAATAAAGCTTTCATATTAATACATAAAAAGAATACAATGGAAGATATAAAACGTTAATTAAAATCTTAAATAAAAAAATTATGATTAGTTTTCCTCTTTTTTTGTTTCAGTTGGGTATGCTGAAATCTTTTTTTCTGATTCAAGCTCTACTTTCCCTGTTATGTTTAAAGGTTTCATTGCTTTAAGTTTACTAAGAAGTTGTTCCTTTCCAGGACCTACAAGAGTATTTTCAATAACCTCTGTTAAAGTCTCAACAGGAATTACTACTATTTTCTTTTTTAAATTATCTTCTATTAGAACATCATTTAAATTGGATTTAGGAACCAACACCCTTTTAATTCCAGCTTTTGCAGCTGCTTCAACTTTTGCTGTTGCACCACCTATTGGTAGAACTGTTCCTCTGATACTTAGAGAACCAGTCATAGCAGTATCTTGCCTTACAGGTACATTTTCCATTGCAGAAATAACTGCTGTTATAACTGAAATACTCGCTGAATCACCCTCTAGTCCTTCATAAGTGCCAATAAATTGTATATGAATATCAACTTCTGTAATATCTCTACCCATATATTTCTTGATTATTGCAGAAATATTCAGGACAGATTCTTTTGCAATATCACCTAGTTTTCCAGTAGCAATAACCTTTCCTTCAGATTGAGAACCAGCCGGGGTAACCTCTGCAACAATAGGCAATACTAACCCAGAAAATTCACTCATTGAAGGATCAGCTGTATGAACAGCAAGACCATTAACAACACCAACTTCCTCACCAGTTGTTTTAAAAGAACGATAATCCTTTCGTTGCTCTATTGCTCTATCGACAACTTGCTGTTCAAGTGATTTTGAAATTATTTTTGCTTTCATTACATGATCTGTTGTAACAATCTTATCTCCAGACTCATAAGCAACATCACCAGCAGCTCTAATAAGACCACCAAGTTCTCTTAAACGTAATGATAGTTTACCTTTTCGCCCAGCACGTCTTTGAGCTTCATGAATAATCTCACCAACAGCTTCACGATTAAAGTGGGGTATTTTTTCATCTTTTTTTACTTCTTGGGCAACAAAGCGGATGAGTTTTTGTCTATTTTCCTCATTATCGTCCATATTATTATTTAGATAAACTTCATAACCATAGCCTCTAATTCTTGAGCGCAGAGCTGGATGCATCCCTTTTAGAGCATCGAGATTGCCTGCTGAAACTAAAATAAAATCACATGGAACTGGTTCTGTTTTTACCATTGCTCCAAAACTTCTTTCCGATTGCCCTGTAACCTGAAATTTTTTTTCTTGTATTGCTGTAAGCAAATGTTGTTGGGATGGTAAATTTAGAGTATTTATCTCATCAATATATAGCACACCCTTATGTGCCCTGTGAATTGCTCCAGCTTCTACTAACTGATGAGGAGGAGTTTCTAATCCTGCAGATTGAAAAGGATCATGACGAACATCTCCTAATAAAGCACCAGAATGTGCAGCTGTTGCGTCTATAAAAGGTGGTAAATCGTTTTTCTCATGAGCTACAAGTGTTTTTGGAACTTGATGCAATTCTCTACGCTGAAGTAATGAACCTCTTGAAAATATTAAAAATATCATAAAAGCAACAATTATTCCAATAAGAGCCCATTGTATTTGTACTTGATTGGGATCAAATCCATCTGCTGTCATTGCAGGGGCAATGGCTGCAAAAATTGAAAGAGCAATTATCATAAAAACTATGGTTATAATCATACTACTTTGTTGTTCCTTTTTTTTCTTTGCTTCCTCTCTTTGAGCTTTAACAATCTCATTTGCCTTTCCTCCAGGAACTACCCGTATATGTGGAGTATTTGAATCATCAGCATTAGGATACGCAATTATATCCTCAAGCTCGCCTCTTGGAAGAAAGGCGGTCATTGCTCTTGCAACCATAGATTTTCCGGTACCCGGATCTCCAATTAGCATAACATGTCGTTTTTGTTCTGCAGCTTTTCTAACAATTTCAACTGATTTATCCTGACCAATAACTTGATCCAATAAAAGATCAGGAACTTCAATTTCTTTTGTCGTTTCAAAGTTTTGAGATTGAATCCACTTATCAATAGAAGGCATTTCTTTTTTGTTTTTTTCATTAGATTGCGAATTTAATTCTTTTTTTTCTTCATTATCTGATTCATTCACGGTTAACACTATCTTAAATAATTTAATACTGTTATATAAAAGAATAATATTTCAATGTTTCTTTTAATAAAAAAGTAAAAACTAGAAAATTTTATAAGGAGCCTGTCTGAGAATTATTTCCAGATTTTTTAGCTAAATAACCAACATAAATAG
>CAZHIY010000218.1:0-4193 GCA_964533085.1 uncultured Thermoplasmatales archaeon
CATTCAACCGGTTAGATCATCCCCTTAGGTCAACCTATTTACATAGCAAATATTTTAGGCATAAATGGTTAAAATAACTATTTTATATATAATTCATTCAAAATCAACACTATTAATTTCGCTCAAATCATCTAGACTGTTCATTTTAACCATTTTATCTGAGATTGTATAAAGTACATTTCCTATGTAGAGTGTCCGGGTTATATATGAACTGGAATAATACCAGTTCCACCAGTAATCAGAATTTTCTTTTTCTTCTTCGCTCATGTGTGTGATTCTACCTATGTATTCAAAACCATCAATATTTAGATTGTATATGTATGCACCTTGATATGTGAACTCACCATAGGTATTTGCTGGTTCCTCATCATATTGGTCTTTAATATCTTCACTTATCTCATAAAGACTTACTGGAATTACTAGAAGTTCCTTTTCTTTATCAAAGAGAAATGCTTTGTGATCATATAACGCTGAACTATCTGTTCCACGGTCACCAATTATTACTTTATCAAGTTCCTGTGGATTTTCAAAATCACTGACATCAAAAAGTGCTAGTTTTAATCCTTGATACCAAGCAAAACTTGGATTATTTGATGCAACTGCATCTTTTCCAATTCCAATTATATGATTTTCATCAAACGGATGTAAATATGTTGAAAAACCTGGTATTTTAAGATATCCAAGTATCTGAGGATTATTTTCATCAGATAGATCAATTGTAAAGAAAGGATCAATATTTTTGAATGTGACAATATATGCTCTGTCACCTAAAAACCTAGCAGAATATATTTGTTCACCAGGTGCAATATTTTCAATTTCTGATACACGCTGAAGGTTTTCATCAAGAATGTAAACATTATTTTTAGAAGGATTGTATTCATCCCATGAGTAACCAATAGTTGTTGCAATTCTGAAATAACCATTATGTTCGTCCATTGAAAATTGATTTAAGGTATGTCCGAGTACCTCACCTTTTGTAAGATAGTTTATCTCACCATTATCAATACTTATTTTATGAATCATAGTTGTTTCTTCGCTTGATTCAAATTCACCACCAACCAGTGGTCTAATATTATAATCATATTTAGTATAAACAAGGTAAATATTTTTTAATGAAACATACATTGTTTGTGAAACACCAATTAAAAAGCTTTTTTCATCAACATCCATTGTCTCAAGATTAATTGCTATAACATGCGTCATTGTGTCAACAAGTTCAGGGACATCAACATAATAAATATCATCATATGGTATTTTGGTAACATTATTATCTATTTTCATTTCTGGAACGCAAAGAACGCCATTTCCATCTTCAACGCGGTAAATGTAATATGTATGTTCCGTTGATATTGCATAAACGTAATTACCAATCATCCTCGAATCAAAATAACTACCGTCTATTTCTATATCCTTTTTAACAACTGGATTTTTCCTATCTGATATATTAAATATTTTAATAACAGAAGTTGAAACATCCCAGGGTCTATCTTCGACAATTACTTCTCCATTTTCTTCTGTATCTTCATTGACTCTTTCATAAAGTATAGGATAGCTATATGATCCACCAAATACAATTAGATAATCATTATTTATGAAAAAATTATTAATATAAACATCATCCTTAAAGGATATTTTAGATAAAATATTTGCTACATTTGCAGGGTAAGCCTCAATTATATATATTGTTTGATTTGCGAGCACATACAGATAGGTTCCATCTGTTTTGACCGTGTCTGG
Source organism: uncultured Thermoplasmatales archaeon (assembly GCA_964533085.1). Taxonomy (GTDB): domain Archaea; phylum Thermoplasmatota; class E2; order DHVEG-1; family DHVEG-1; genus SG8-52-3. The sequence continues at coordinate 1,738 of CAZHIY010000218.1, forward strand.
TTCATCCACACCTTCAACTTGAATATTTGTTGTGGAATAATCATCAGAATATTCCCCACCACCTTCATCACCATTAGCACCAGATTTAGATGATTCGGCATTCGGTAACATTATCCTAGGAGCATTATCTCCACTATCATATAGATAATAATTATTGTAATTTTGATATTTACTTCCTAGAAAATCGAGAAGTTCATTATATGAAGAAAAAGTTTTAACATCATATGAAAATGTTTTATTTGTAAAAAAGGCAAATCCTAAAGATCCGCCAATAATTAGAGCAGTTACAGTTACTACTATTAAGGATTCTTTTGTTTTTTTGGATATTTTCATCATATTATTTATCACATCCCTATAAATCTATAATTTCGTGGTTGTTTGTAGATATATCAAAGCAAGTTTATATATTATAGCAAAACGTAAGGGAAAAACCATATTATATCATTTTAATCGGTATGAAAATGCAAAAATATGGTACTCAACAAATACTCTTTATAATATTGCGGTATCACACCAATTATTCCAGAGTTAATTTTGGTTTTTAATTAACCCTCCAACGACATTGTCAATGCTAGATATACAAATAAAGAGACCTTATTGCATAGGTTTACAAATAAAATAATCCTATTCAATTTCTTCTATCTGTTCAATTGTATCAATTATATATACACCTATTGCTTGCAAATATCTCTCAAAGGCCTCATCATCTTCTAAATCATATTTTTCAAAAGGTTTTTTCCCCAAGTTTTCCTCTCCTATTCAATTAAATTACATTATAACTTGTTATACTTTGTTAATAATAATATATAAGTTTTATCTGTTATTTTGTCAAAATATAGAAAATTACAAACTATTTTGAAAACGACAATTAAAACAAAAAAAATTAGGAGAGAATATCTTTCATACAGATATCTACTAATTCTTCAATTCTTTTAGTGGCATCAATCTTCATAAATTGCTTTCCAATAGCAAGTTTTAGATAATTTTCATGAACCTTTTCAAGAAAAGATACTTTTTCAAATGGAATTAAATTGTCTCTATTTTGGATCCTTTTAATAGATATCTTTGGTTCTATAACAAAAAGGTATGTTTTATCAGGCATAGGAATTCTATTCTTAGCAAGTTCTCTTAACCATTTAATTGGATCCTTAATCAATTCCTGTAATTGTACCCCCTGATATGCATATGTTGACTCTGCATATCGGTCACAAAGTACAATTTTTTTCTCATCAAGCCATTTTTTTATCTTTTTTCCATGCTCAAATCTATCTGCAGTAAAAGTAAATGAAGTGATAAATGGATCAGCATCTGTCTCAATACATTTTTGAACTTGTTTTCCGATCCAAGAATCAGTTGGCTCGTAAGTTAAAACAACATCATAACCTTTTTTCTTTAATTGTTCATAAACAAGTTTTGAAATAGTAGATTTACCAGACCCATCTATTCCTCAAATGTGACAAAATGCTTCATTTTTTTGGTTTCTCCTGTTTCCATTTAGCCTTATAATAACTTAAGGGATGTCTTTTCTTTTTACATAGTTCATCTATTTCTTCAGTCGGACATATTCCATAAGTACGCATCTTATCACACCCAGGCGGCGAATAAGCTGTTGATGAAGAATAGCCAGTAATATGCTCGACTTGATATCTAGTTCTTTCTTCTTCATAATCTGGAGCAGTACTGAATAACTTAAGGATTTCGTTATTACTGAGCCGTAATGAATGTAAAAATGATACAAGAGCAAATCTCCCCATATGTGGAACATTTTCACCTGCCTGAATAGCAGCAAGAATATTTTTCATACAAGGGGGCAATTTTTTATTATCAAGCTTCCCAATAGGTACTGCTTCAATATTTTTCCGATGAATCATAACAGAATTTTGTATTCTTTTAATATCAGAAGAAAACGTGTCATATACAGATTTACTACATTTCCTTTCATCCAGTTCATTATTTATTCTAGTTCGTAATGCCTCTTGAGTTATTCTTGCAAGGTCTTTGTGAGATATCTGAATATATCCATTCTTCATCTCACGATTTATCATTTTCCACTCCTTATATCTTGTAGGAGCATGATGAAGATAATCAACAAAATAAATGCTAATCTTGTACATATCTTTATCATATTTTACATTAATTTTGAATTCGTTTGCAATATTTATTAAAAATAGAGTAGATTCATTTATTAAATTCCTATAAGCATGAACTGCTTCACCTAGCGCATAACGCCTTTTAAAGAAGATATCCTCAATACAAACTGCTATCATTCGTGCAATTGGATATGATAGAAGCTCCATTATTTGATCAGAATCAGTAACAAGGCTACGTTCTCCTACATCTCTTTTATTAAAAGCATTATCGAGTCTTTCCACGCCAGTTATGCGTGCACGTTCATAAAGAGGATCATCCAGTATTTCTTGTATTGAGAGATTATTATCTTTTATATAATCTTTAGA
>CAZHIY010000219.1:0-4188 GCA_964533085.1 uncultured Thermoplasmatales archaeon
GCTTCTGATTTTTTATTTCTTTTTTGTGTTAAATAAATTATATTACCTAAATCTTCATGTTTTTTTATTCCAATTTCAAGTAATGGTGATTTTGGTTTATATCCACATTTTTGTAGATACCAAGAAATTGAGCAAAAACAATATTGTCCTATCTCAGATGCTCTTAGAATGTCTGTGCCTCCAAAATTTGTTGGTTTTTTATGTTTCATTATAATTATAAAATAAAAATATGCTTTTTATCCTTTGATTAGGGTATATTGAAAGTAAAAGAAAGTTTAGAAAGACATTTTAAACATAGTTTATTTTCGGTGGTTGTACATTATGACAGATAATTTAAAAGAATTAATACGAGAGTTATCAGAAATATATGATTCAGATAGCGAAGATACTTTCATCAGTCTATTTATAAATAAGAACACATATAGGAAATTTATAGATCGTAGAATAAAGGCTTGTAGATTTATTTTAAAAGGAAATATTTTGAATAATTTTAATAAAACAATTGAAGATATTGAAGGTAAAATTAAGGATATGTCTTCTAGTAATTTTGTAATTTTTGCATCTAATAAAAATAATTTTCTAAGATACACATCACTGTCAGTAAAATTACAGGATCTTTTAATTGTTGATACATCACCATATATTCGTCCACTAGCCAGAATACAAGATGAATGGGAATCATTTACCTTAGTATTACTCAGTTCAAATAAAGCTAAAATTTTTTCTGTATCAATTGGAAAAGTAGATGATATGAAAAAACTTTCAACAGATATTATTAACAAACATAAGAAAGGTGGATGGTCACAAGCTAGATTTAATAGGATAAGAAAAGGAGCGATTGCTGCATTTTTATCAGAAGTTGCAAAAGCACTTCAAAAACTTTCTAATGATTCAATGATAATAGCAGGACCAGGTACTATTAAAAATCAGTTTATAGATTTTCTACCTAAAGAATTAAAGGATAAAATTGTTGATGTAATTGATATTAGTATAGATAATGAACAAAAACTTTTGAAAGAATCTTTTCAATTAATTGCTGATAAAGAACAAAGAGAAAGTGATGAGGCAGTTAAACAATTAAAACAAGAGATATTAAAGGATGGTTTAGCCGTCTACGGACTGGTTGAAACCTTAGAAGCTGTAAAAAATGGACTGGTTGATTTACTCATAATCCAAAAGGATTATAAAACCCGAGGGTGGATTTGTGAAAACTGTCAAGTAGTGAAAGCAGGAGTTAGTAAATCATGTCCGTATTGTGGCAATAAAACTTCAGAAGTTGATATTATTGAAGAGATACTTGAATTTGCAGAAAGAACTCATGCAAATATTGAATTTACAGATGGTGAAGAAATCGCAGACCTTGGGCATGTTGGAGCAATTTTAAGATATAAATAATAATAAATTTTTCTAACAATATTTTTATAATGATATATGATGAGAACTTTTAGGTATTATCAATGAGTTTTATACTTGGCATACGCAGAGAGGATAAAAATAAATGGGAGAGACGAGTTCCAATTATTCCTGAACATATTATTGAATTGAAAAATAAATATGATATCGAAACAATAATACAACCTTCAAAAATTAGAGTTTTTAAAGATAAAGATTACAAAGCTGCAGGAGCCTCAATAAAAGAAGAATTATCATCTTCATTAGTTTTTGCTGTAAAAGAAATACCTATTAATTTTCTAGAACCAAAAAAAACTTATGTGTTTTTTTCACATACAATCAAAGGTCAAGAACATAACATGCCGATGTTAAAGAAAATGATGGAATTAGAGTGCAATTTAATCGATTATGAGAAGGTTTCTGATGAAAATGGGCGTCGTTTGATATTCTTTGGAAAATATGCAGGACTGGCAGGTATGATTGATACTCTTTGGGCATTTGGTCAAAGAATGAAAAGTAACGGATTAATAAATCCTTTTTCGGAAATCAAAAGAACAATTGATTATAAAGATTTAGGAGAAGCAAAGGATCATTTGAAAAAAATTGGAGAAAAAATTAAAAACGAAGGGATTCCTGAATCATTAACTCCTTTTATTGTTGGATTTGCGGGATATGGAAACGTTTCGATGGGTGCTCAGGAGATTTTGGATATCTTACCTGTGAAAGAAATCTCCCCAAAAGAAATTAATATAATAAAAAAAAATCCCTCAAACAAAGTAATTTATAAAATTGTATTTAAGGAAGAAGATATTGTAGAGCCTATCTTAAAAGAAAAACAGTTCAACCTACAGGACTATTATAATAATCCACATTTATATCGTTCCATATTTCAAAATTATATCAAAGATCTTTCCATTCTTATGAATTGTATATTTTGGACCAATAAGTATCCTCGTCTTATAACAAAGGAATATATGAAAAAGAACTATAACAATCAATACAAATTACAATTAATCGGTGATATAAGTGTAGATATTAATGGAGCAATTGAGTTTACCGAAAAGGTTACAACACAAGATGATCCTGTTTTTGTTTATAATCCAAGCAGTGGAAAAATAACTGATGGATATAAAGGAAATGGTATTGCTGTTATTGCAGTGGATAATCTTCCTTGTGAACTTCCTAAGGAGTCTTCAATTGCTTTCAGTAATTCTCTTATAAGTTTTATTCCTTCTATGGTCAAAGCAGATTTTTCTGTAGATTTTAATAAACTAAATTTACCTTCTGCAATTAAAAAAGCAGTTATTTTATATCATGGTGAACTTACACCTGATTATCGTTATATCAACAAATTTTTATAGGGTAGTTCACATCGCTGATTGAATCTTATAATTGGAGGCATTTCCTTATGACATATAATGTATTGGTTCTTGGAGCAGGTATGGTATCAAAACCATTAGTTAGATATCTATTAGACCATCCTACTTTTTCTGTTACAATGGCAAGTAGAACAGTCAGTAAAGCAGAAAAGATTATCAATGGTCATAATTTTGGAACTGCAGTTGCATTTAATATTTCTGATAATGCTTTATTAGAAAGATTAGTTTCTAAGTCAGATTTAACTGTTAGTCTCCTTCCATATACTTATCATGTAAAAGTAGCAAAACTATGCATTAAACATAAGAAACATTTGGTTACAACCTCTTATGTTAATGATGATATGAAGTCTCTAGATAAGCAAGCAAAAGAGGCAGGTATCATTCTTCTAAATGAATGTGGTCTTGATCCAGGTATCGATCACATGTCTGCTATGAGAATTATTCATGAAGTCGAAAAGAATGATGGAAAGATTATTAGTTTCAGATCTACAACAGGTGCCTTACCCTCTTTTGAAGCAAATACCAATCCTTTTTGTTATAAATTCTCCTGGTCACCACGTGGTGTACTACTTGCATCTCGAAATGATGCAAGATGGCTGGAGAATGGTAAAGAAGTTTTTGTTCCTGGTGAGAAACTTTTTGAAAATTATACTCTACAGGATATCCCAGGTGTTGGAACTTTTGAAAATTATCCGAATAGAGATTCAATACCATACAAAGATATCTATGGTCTAAAATATGCAAAGACCGTTTATCGGGGGACATTTAGAATTACTGGTTGGTGTGAGACATTACGAAAAATTGTTGAATTAGGTTGGCTTGATGATAAACCTGTTAAGGGATTCAAAGGGAAAACATTTGGTGATCTGACAAGATTTTTAATAGGTGCAAAAGAAAATGAAAATCTAACTGAAAAAACTGCGAAATTCCTTAATCTTCATACCTATTCCACAGTAATTAAAAGACTCGAATGGTTGGGATTATTTAGCGATAAGAAACTTTCAGATGAAAAAGACAATCCACTTGATTATCTCAATGTTTTAACTTTTGATAAGATGTATCTTGATAAAAAAGAACGAGATTTAATAGTTATGCATCATGAATTCATTGTAGAGTACCCTTCCAAAAAGGAAAATATCACTTCAACACTTGTTAACTATGGTAATCCTTATGGAGATTCAGCTATTTCACGAACTGTTGCTTTACCAGCAGCAATTGCAGTAAAAATGATTCTACATGGACTGATTGATATATCTGGAGTTCATATTCCTGTTATTCCAGATATTTACAATCCAATTCTTGATGATTTGAGGGAGATGGGTATCAAATTTAAAGAGATAATTAAACCTCTATAAATTTATAATTTGCTATGTAAATAGGTTGACCTAAGGGGATGATCTAACCGGTTGAATGTCGT
>CAZHIY010000220.1:0-4184 GCA_964533085.1 uncultured Thermoplasmatales archaeon
GAGTTTTTAGATAAGAAAATATTGATACGACATCTCTGCCAGTGTTTTATCAAATAGAAGGTATTTTTCATGAAGTAGATAGTAATTTTAGGCAGTTATTTGGTGTTTTAATAGAATTTTACAATAGAATGGGATTTGAAAAGATACGTTTCAGACCCGGCTATTTTCCCTATACTGAACCAAGTATGGAAGTAGAGGTTTTTTGGAATAATAAATGGATGGAGCTAGGTGGAAGTGGCATTTTCAGACCAGAAGTTACTGAACCGATTGGCATAAAGAGCCCTGTTCTTGCATGGGGGCTTGGTCTTGAAAGACTTGCGATGCTTAAATTTGGATTAAAAGATATCCGAGATCTATATATCAGTGATCTTGGTTGGTTACGAAAAAAATCTTTGATATAAAAATAAACTATTATCTTAGAAAGTATTAAGGGAAAGCTTTATATAGAAGTGATTGTATAGCCGTGTTAATTCTAAGATATATTTTTAAGGAGGTAAAAGAAAATTATGATGAGTGGACAACAACCAATAATCATATTAAAAGAAGGAACAAAAAGAGAAAAAGGAAAAGGTGCTCAATCAAATAATATAATGGCTGCTAGAGCCATATCTGATGCAGTTAAATCAACCCTTGGGCCAAAAGGAATGGACAAGATGCTGGTTGACTCTATGGGTGATGTAGTAGTAACAAATGATGGAGCTACGATATTAAAAGAAATTGATGTGGAACATCCAGCTGCAAAAATGATTGTAGAAGTCGCTAAATCACAAGATGAAGAATGTGGAGATGGAACTACAAGTGCTGTAGTTTTAACTGGTGAACTTCTTAAATACGCTGGAGATCTATTAGATCAAAATATTCATCCAACTGTTATTTGTGGTGGATACAAACTTGCAGCAGATAGAGCAAAAAATGTATTACAAAAATTAGCAATTGATATAAAAGCAGGTGATAAAAAAACACTAAAAAATATAGCTATGACATCAATGGCTAGTAAAGGAGCCAGTTCTGAAAAAGATACACTTGCCGATGTAGTAGTTGATGCAGTTACAAGAGTTGCTGAAAAAATTGATGGAAAAACTTTTGTTGACCTTGATAACATACAAATACAAAAGAAGCAAGGTGGCGGTATGGCAAACACTGAGATAATTACTGGAATAATTCTTGACAAGGAAAGAGTCCATGATGGTATGCCAAATCAAGTTAAATCTGAAAAAATTGCACTTGTAAATTCTGCTCTTGAAGTTAAGAAGACAGAAGTTGATGCTAGAATTCAAATTCAAGATCCTTCACAATTACAGGCCTTTTTAAATGAAGAAGAGGGTATGCTTAAGAAAATGGTTAATCTTGTAAAAAAGAGTGGAGCTAACGTTTTAATCTGTCAGAAGGGAATTGATGATATTGCACAGCATTACCTAGCAAAAGAGGGTATATACTCAGTAAGACGTGCCAAAAAGAGCGATATGGAAAAACTTTCTAAGGCAACTAATGCTAAGATTGTTGCAAACCTTGAAGGACTAACTTCAAAAGATCTTGGTTATGCAGGACTTGTTGAAGAGAAAAAAATCGGGGATGACAAAATGACATTTATTACGCAGTGTAAGAACCCAAAAGCTGTATCAATACTTATCAGAGGGACTACAGACCATGTTATTGATGAACTTGAACGTGGACTTCATGATGCTCTTTCAGTAGTAAAAGTTGCTCTTGAGGATGGTAAAATGACAGCTGGTGGAGGAGCAGCTGCAATATCTATTGCAATGGCTCTTCGTGATTATGCACCATCAGTTGGTGGTAGAGAACAAATGGCAATTGAAGCATTTGCAAACGCAATTGAAATTGTTCCAAAAACCTTATCAGAAAACGCTGGTCTTGATCCAATAGATATGATGCTTGAGATCAGAAATGCTCATAAAAAAGGAAAAAAGTATTCTGGTATCAATGTGTTCACTGGCAAAGTAGATGACATGTTGAAAAACAATGTTATAGAACCATTAAGAGTAAGTATGCAGGAGATTGTCGCATCTTCTGAAGCTGCTACAATGATACTTAGAATTGATGATGTCATCGCTTCAAAAGGCGGTGGAGCACCAGCAATGCCACCAGGCGGAATGCCTCCTGGAATGGGTGGAATGCCACCAGGCGGAATGGACTACTAAAAAGATCCATTCTTTCTTTTATTTTTTATTTTAATTGCCATGTCAACAAAAGAATCTACAGGCAAAAAGAAACATGAAGACATTAAAAAAAGTGTTAATTTAAAAAATGAGATAGATCAACTAAGGGATGAATTGAAAGAAAATAAAGATCAGCTGCTAAGAAGAATCGCAGATTTTCAAAATTATCAAAAAAGAATGGAAAAGGAACTAATATTAAGAGAAAATGAAACTAAAAAAAAATATCTTTCAGAATTAATGGATATTAATGAGTTATTAAAAAAAGCATATGAAGATATAAATCCAAAAGAGGGTTTAAAATTAATCATTGAAAACATTAAAAAATTCTTTGAAAAAGAACAGTTAAAATATATAGAATGCGTTGGAAAAAAATTTGATCATAATCTTCATCATGCTATAAGTACCATTGAAAAAGACAATTGTGATGATGATGTTATTATTGAGGAGGTAAAAAAGGGCTATATGATGGATGATAAGCTTCTTAGACCTTCTCATGTAATAGTTGCTAAAAAGAAAGAAAAATGAATATGAGGTGAATTTGTATGGGAAAAATAATTGGTATTGATCTAGGAACTACTAATTCTGAAGTTGCTGTTATGGAAGCTGGAAAGCCTACTGTGATAAAAAGTGCGGAAGGACAACCTTTTTTTCCGTCTGTAGTGGCAATTACAAAAGATGGAGAAATGCTAGTTGGTGAAGCAGCAAAAAGACAGGCTGTAACAAATCCTGAAGGTACAATCCATCGTATAAAACGAAAAATGGGTCGAGGCGAAAAGGTACAAGTTGGTGATAAGAGCTATAGCCCTGAGCAAATAAGTGCATTTATTCTTCAAAAAATTAAGAAGGATGCTGAAGATTATATTGGAGAAAAGATATCTGATGCGGTAATAACAGTTCCTGCATATTTCAATGACGACCAACGTCAAGCCACAAAAGATGCTGGAAAAATCGCAGGTCTTAATGTAAAACGTATTATAAATGAGCCAACCGCAGCTTCTCTTGCATATGGTCTAGATAAGGAAGGCGATCACAAGATTGCTGTATATGATTTTGGTGGTGGAACCTTTGATATAACTCTTATGGAGGTAGGTGAAGGAGTTTTTGAAGTTTTATCAACAAATGGTGATACTCAACTAGGTGGTTCGGATATGGATCAAGCTCTTGTTGATTATTTTGCAAAAGAATTTGAAAAAAATAATGATATCGATTTAAGGAAAGATCCAAAAGCTCTTCAACGACTTTTTGAGGCTGCTGAAAATGCAAAAATTGAACTTTCATCAACTCTTCAAACGGATATCAATCTTCCTTATTTAACAGTGGTAAATAAGGAACCAAAACATCTTGAAATGAAGCTTACACGTGCAAAGTTAGAAGAGATAATATCATCTTTTGTTGAAAAAACAGAGCAACCTTGCAGACAAGCCTTAAAAGATGCTAAGATGAAACCATCGGACATTGACCATATCGTACTTGTTGGTGGGACAACAAGAATTCCTCTTGTTAGAAAGAAGGTTGAAGAAATCTTTGGGAAACCACCAAAACGTGATGTAGATCCGATGGAATGTGTAGCATTGGGAGCAGCAATTCAAGCAGGAGTTCTTTCAGGTGATATTGATAAGGACATTGTTCTGTTGGATGTTACACCGCTAACACTTAGTATTGAAACCTTAGGTGGGGTTTCAACAGCACTTATTGATAGAAACACAACAGTTCCAACTAAAAAAAGTAAGGTTTTCTCAACAGCTGCAGATAATCAGACAAGTGTTGATATTAATGTTTTACAAGGAGAACGTCCAATGGCACCAGACAATAAAAGTATTGGTCGATTTCACCTAGATGGAATACTATCAGCACCTCGTGGAATTCCACAAATTGAGGTAACTTTTGATATCGATGCAGACGGAATCCTAAATGTAGCTGCAAAAGACTTGGGAACTGGAAAAGAACAGAGTATAAGAATAACTGGATCTACAAAACTATCCGATGAAGAAATTACAAAAATGAAAA
>CAZHIY010000221.1:0-1386 GCA_964533085.1 uncultured Thermoplasmatales archaeon
TTGAATATGCTGTCTAAAAATTCTTATTCCATAGAATTTTTCAACAGCCTAAATTTATAAATTATTTGTCAAAACTTTTAACTAATATTATTAGTTAAACAAATATTTTATATATATAAAAGAATATGCGGTTTTGGGGGAGTCTGGAATAGAATTCTTAGAGGGTACATCCCATCCCAAAAATTCTTTTTTTCCAGATTCCTCTTATTAAAATGTTTGTTTCAAAATTTATCTTTCAGACATCAATTTATATTTTTTATACCTCTCATTAACATCTTTATCTAATAAATCATGAAGACGCTTTGCTTCATCTGGAAATGTTCGAGTAAGTGAGTTGTACCTTACTTCTCCCATGATGAACTCTTTTAATGTACCATTGGGCTCTTTTGAATCAAGTTGGAAAGGATTTTTTCCTTCTTTAGCAAGTCTTGGGTCGTATCTATAGAGAGGCCAGTATCCAGCTTCAACTGCAAGTTTTTCTTCGTTTTGTGTCTTACCCATACCTGCACGAATTCCATGGTTTATACATGGTGCATATGCAATTATTAGTGAAGGCCCTGGATAGGATTCTGCTTCTTTTAGTGCCTTCATAAATTGATTTTTATTTGCACCCATTGCAATTGAAGTGACATAGACATAGCCATATGTCATTGCCATTACACCAAGGTCCTTTTTCTTTGTCTTCTTTCCTGATGCGGCAAATTTAGCAACTGAGCCGATTGGTGTTGCCTTTGATGATTGACCTCCTGTATTTGAATAAACCTCTGTATCAAAAACAAGGATGTTTATATCTTTGTTCATTGCAAGAACATGGTCAAGTCCGCCATAACCTATATCATATGCCCATCCGTCACCACCAACAGACCAGATGGATTTTTTAGTAAGAAGTCTCCTGTCTTCCCAAATTTGACTCAGGATTTTATCAGAGTGATTGTTCTCAAGATGGCCTTTTATTTTATTACCCCATTCTTTTGAACCCTCAGCATTGTCTTTGTTTTCAAGCCATCTTTCGAATGCTTCCTTAGTTTCACCTGCAACCTTGTTTTCGTTAATTGCTTGTTTTATCAAATCTGCAAGTTTGTTGCGGCGCTGGGTAGTTGCAAGAACCATACCAAAACCATATTCAGCGTTATCCTCAAAAAGTGAATTAGCCCATGTAGGACCATGTCCATCTTTATTAACTGTAAATGGAATTGAAGGAGCAGATCCTCCCCAAATAGAAGAGCATCCAGTTGCATTTGCAATAATCATTCTATCTCCAAAGAGCTGAGTTATTACTTTCATGTAAGGTGTTTCTCCACAACCCGCGCATGCTCCAGAAAATTCAATCAATGGTTTCTGAAATTGAGAGCCTTTTACTGAGAATAAGTCAAAATCTCCACTTCG
>CAZHIY010000221.1:1396-4172 GCA_964533085.1 uncultured Thermoplasmatales archaeon
TGGTATTTTTTCAGAATATTTTTGGTTTGGAACCTGATTCTGTTGAGAATCAAATGATTTCATAATAAGTGCCTTTTCTTTAGATGGACAGATATCTGCACAATTACCACAACCAACACAATCCTCAGGGTAAACTTGAATTCTGAAAGAAAGGTCTTCTACCCCTTTTCCAACTGCTTTTTTAGCAACAAAACATTCAGGTGCGTTCTTCAATTCTTCATCTGTAACAAGAACAGGCCTTATTGCAGCATGAGGACAAACCATAGCACATTGGTTACATTGAATACAATGATCAATCTGCCATTCAGGAACATGAATTGCAACTCCCCTCTTTTCATATTTTGTAATACCTGTTGGGAAGATACCTGCAGGAGTAAATGCGCTTACTGGAAGCCTGTCACCTTCCATAGCAGTCATTGGCCTCATTACATTTTTTATAAAATCAGGTTCATCCGTTTCTATCTTCTTTTCAGATTCTAAACTTGCCCAAGAAGATGGATACGTAATTTCATTTATATTGTCAAGAGAAGCATCAACTGCTTTCCAGTTCATTTTGACAATATCTTTTCCTTTTTTTCCGTATGTATGTTCAATTGCCTCTTTTAGATAAGAAATAGCATCGTCAACAGGTAGAACTTTTGACAGCTTGAAAAATACAGCTTGCATTACCATATTGATTCGGCCGCTGAGACCGACATTTTCCGCGATTTTCACTGCATCAATTGAGTAGAATTTTAGTTTCTTCTGAGCAATTTTCCTTTTTAATGAATTAGGCAGTTTTTCTTCCATTTCTTCAAGGTTCCAAGGAGAATTTAATACAAAGGTACCATTCTCCTTAATCCCCTCAAGAAGATCGTATTTGTCAACATATGAAGGATTGTGACATGCAATATAGTCAGCGTCCTTTACAAGATATGTTGATTTAATAGGTGCCTTTCCAAAACGCAAGTGAGAAACTGTAACACCTGCTGATTTCTTTGCATCATATGCAAAATAACCCTGTACAAACATATTGGTATTGTCACCAATTATCTTAATTGCATCTTTATTTGCTCCAACTGTTCCATCTCCTCCAAGACCCCAGAATTTACACTGAACGAGTCCTTCAGGTGTTGCATCTATTTCTTCGGTTATTGGTAAAGAAGTAAATGTCACGTCATCATTTATTCCAACTGTGAAGTTATTCTTTGGTTCATTCATATTTAGATTTTCAAAAACTGCTTTTGCCATTGATGGGGTGAAATCCTTTGAACCGAGACCATAACGTCCGCCAACAATTATAATATCCTTCTTTTGATGTTGATAAACAGCTGATATATCTACATACAACGGCTCACCAAAGGAACCATTCTCCTTTGTTCTATCAAGAATTGCGATACGTTTTACACTATCAGGAACTGCTGAAAGGAAATGAGATGCTGAAAAGGGTCTGAAAAGCCTTACTTTTAAAAGCCCTACCCTTTCTCCTTTTTTATTAAGATATTCAACTGCTTCTTCCGCTGCTTCCGCACCCGATCCCATCATAACAATTATTTTTTCTGCATCTGGTGCTCCAACATAATCAAATAGATTATATTTTCTACCTGTAAGTTTATTTACCTTTTCCATTTCTTCTTCAACAATTTTTGGTACTTCTAGATAGAACTTGTTTGCTGCTTCAGTTAATTGGAAATATATATCTGGATTTTGTGCAGTTCCTCTAAGATGTGGATTTTCAGGGTTCATTGCTCTTTCTCTGTGTTTCTTTATCCCTTCCCAATCTACAATCGGTGGGATATCGTCATAATTAATCATCTCAATTTTTTGAATTTCATGCGAGCTTCTAAATCCATCAAAAAAATGCACGAATGGGATACTTGCACGAATCGTTGAAAGATGAGCAACAAGAGCAAGATCCATTATTTCTTGGATTGAACCAGAAGCAAGCATTGCAAAACCTGTAGCTCGAGCAGCCATCACATCCTGATGATCACCAAAAATAGATAGTGCTTGGCCAGCAAGTGCTCGAGCAGAAACATGAAAAACAACAGGCATTAGTTCTCCTGATATTTTATACATATTTGGTATCATAAGAAGTAATCCTTGGGATGCAGTAAAAGTAGTACAAAATGCACCCGTACTTAATGCGCCATGGACTGCTCCGGCAGCACCACCTTCTGATTGCATCTCTTGCACTCTCAAGGTTTGACCGAAAATATTTTTTCTACCCTTTGCCGACCATTGATCTACAACTTCACCCATTGATGATGAGGGTGTAATCGGATAAATTGCTGCAACATCACTAAAAGCGTAGGCAACATGTGCTGCTGCTGTGTTACCATCAACAGATTTTATAATTTTTTGTTTTTTGTTCTGGTTTGTTTTCAACTCACTAATCAAGGTATTTGACATAAATAACACTCCTTAAGGCAAGTAACCCGAATTAAAGTATAATAGATAAATATTTGGTATAAAAAATTATAGAAGAATAGATTTTATTTTTAAAGAAGGGAAAATATTGCGTAGATTTTGACTTCATCTTTATATCTTAAATTTATTGATACTCTATTTCTTCTATTTTGTGTAATAAATAAATAATTTCTCTGCACACCTATATTTATTATGTTTTAACAGGAGAAACAAAGTCTTCTTTCACCCCCTATTTGAGCTGATTTTTAAGTTTCTATTATTACCTTTTTTTAATGTTTACCATTATTGAAAATATAATCAATATCTTAATTTATGTTTGCTATGTAAATAGGTTGACCTAAGGGGATGATCTAACCGGTTGAATGTC
>CAZHIY010000222.1:0-4152 GCA_964533085.1 uncultured Thermoplasmatales archaeon
TGTTGATGTAGCCTAAAATGGGGTCATAAATTCAGAATGAATTTTGACGCCATGTGTCCAAAGATAATTATCAATGCTATCTCTTATTATAACCTTGGGCATACGTTAAATGAAACTGTTAAAATAATTAATAAGAGATTTAAGGTCAAAGTTTCAAAAAGCTCTGTTCATTCTTGGATAAAGGAGTTTTCAAGTGTTTGTAGTTATAAGAAACAAAGATATTTAGCTGTAAAAAAATATTCGGGTAATATTATTGGTTCATTTTCCTTTCAACACAGTGGTTTAACCTATAACTTTAACTATCATAGACCTAAACTTGAGTTTCTTGCATATAGGTTCCCAGCATTGATTTGCTTTATTTTAGATATGGAGAAAGAATGTCCAAATGATTTTTTCAATGAAAATGAACGTTGTTCAAAGATACAACTTGATGTTAAGTTCAAAAAAGAAGAAAGATACAATCAAGCTTGCAAGCTTGCAGATATTGCTCTGAGGGCTTGTTATAAAAATTGTGAAAGACATAATATTGTTGAAAATTTTATGCTTATTAATGATTCTAGTACAATTGCTTGTGAGGTTCCTGTTTGGTTTTGGGAGAAGAATCTTGATTTAGGAATCTGTGGACATGTTGACATTTTGCAGATTAGGCAAAATAATATCTATGTTTTGGATTTCAAGCCTAGAGCTTCCCGGGAGAATAATAATAAGGTTGTTTCTCAGTTGTTTCTTTATGCATCTGGTTTAAGTTTTAGAACAAAGATACCATTAAATTTGTTTAGATGTGCTTGGTTATTATGACAATGATGAATGGAATCTTATCTATAGAACTGATGAGTTAAGCGGATTCAATAAAGATATTGAAAGCGATAACGAATCATATGTGAATGTAACATTATGGAAGAACCTCAACTATGCAGGATATGATTTTCGACTAGCTCTAAGATATCATCTTGGTATTGATGATAATGAGCTTACAGTTATTCCTTATATTAAGAACATTGACAGTGAAGATATTCCATATACTCTGGGTTTTGCTTGGGAGATTAAAGATATTCAGATTGATATGACGGAGGAAGATGATTACATAGAGATTGATGGAGAAACCTATTATCTCAATGAAGAGGATTTAGATGAGACCTATACAAACATGGATATTCCAAGTTTCATAATTAAAGAAGACACAGGTGTTGATGAGACTGAATCATTATATCTAAGATGGGATGAAAATCTTAACTACAAGGTTCAGGTGAAATCAAGGTCTGGTCAGTATAATGCACCAGTGACTCTTGGAATAAAAATTGGAACTTTAGATATTGGTCAAGAGAAATCAACAGAGTTGTTCTGGTATGATGCTTGTAAAGCTACCTATTTCTTTGATGATTACGATATTTTTAATTGCTGGGAGACAAATCCAAGTAATGTGATAGATAGTAATACTTCAAATTATGCTTCAACAGCAACTGACCGTGATGCTGAGACTTGTAATAAAAATACTTGTTTTGGTTTAGACCGTGGCCCGATATCCAAAGTTGAAATCCGTGCTTTTGGTAAATATTCTGGTAGTGGTGTTCCACCAATTCATGATATTAGGTTAAATACATTAGGAGGTGTTCATATTTTCAGCCCATCTACAACTGGAGCATGGTCTAGTTGGTATGATATTACTAATAATCCTGCTGCACCGAGTCCGTGGATATGGGATGATGTAAAGAATTTACTTGTTGATGTTGAAGCCTCAATAGGTGGACTTTATACAATGTATTGCTCTAAGGTCGAGGTTCGTGTAACTTATAATGCATATCCCTCAATTTCTAGTCTATATCCAGTTAATGGAGCTACTGGTATACCAATTACTCCAGTTTTAAATCTTACAGTGTATGATGAAGATGGAGATACAATGAATATCACTTGGTGGTCTAACTCAAGTGGAAGTTGGCAAGTCTTTGGACCTAATAATAGTGTTACTAATGGAACTTATTATCAGACCTATGCAAATGCGACTGTAAACGGTCAATGGTGGTATTGGAAATATAATACAAGCGATGGTACTAACTTTGTTGAGAGCAATGCGTTATCATTTAACACGGGATATCAATCCAAGATTGAAAACACTGGTTCGACAAACTTCTCAGGATATCTATTGATTCAAATTGATTACTACGACACATCAAATAGTACATGGATTCTTGACCAGATTGTTATTAATGAGACTACTCCTCGTAACTTTGGTATAGATAGTGCGTTTGGTCTTGATACTTTGTTCAATGCTCAAAACGTGTATACAAACAATCTCACTAATGGCAATGGAACTTATCGGGTGTATACTTGCTTAAGAGACCCAGAATACAATATACTAAACATTGGAAGCGACCTGATAGCAACATATCAATTTACAGTGACCTTTGATTAGCATTAGAAAAGAATCAAAAGGGGCATTTAGTCCCCTACTTTTTTATTTAAAATATGTTTTGAAACCATTCCAGAATTAGTAAGAAATAACTTCTCATTTGATATATTCGATTTAGTGCTCTGTTTCTTGGAATAGTAATCTCATGTTCTGCCCATTCACTCATAGAATCATATACATCTTTAGTCCTGCATCTGACAGTATATGTTTCCTGACTACCCCAAGTATGAGCATCAGAAAGCTCATAACCAGAATCATATGGACCTGTCCAACTTGTTGGAGTTCCATCACCCCAGTCTACAAAGTACCAGATGCCACTGCCCTCATTATCTGAGGATTGGAAAGTAAAGTAATATGGTTTGCCCCATCCACCACTACTTGGTCCATCTATTGTTGGTGTATCTGGTGGATAGTTCTGAACTGCATCTATGGACATTGTATAATTACCAGTATATCCTTCATTATCTGTAACTGTTAATTGAATATCATATGTTCCAGATTCATTATAGCTATGAGCAACAACCATACCATTGTCTGTTGTCCCATCACCAAAGTCCCATTCATAAGATACAACAGTTCCATCTCTATCATATGATGTTGATGCATTGAATACATAACCACCATATTCTACAAAGTAGGTGTAGTTTGCAACTGGTCGTTGTTCACCCCAAGGATACATCAATGGATAATAATCCTTGTTACCTCCTCCACCAGATATATTTAGAGGAGCATCACCTACACCATCTCCATTGTTATCTTCTCCTGTATAATCATCCCAGTAATTGCCTCCAGATGGATAACTAAGATTCCATATGTTTGAACAGCCATCAAATGCATTCACACTATTGTCGATTAGATTGTTATGATATATTATATTGTCATTGCAATTTGTTTGTAATCTAAGATATATACCATAGAAGTTTGAATGGATATTGTTATAATAGATAGTATTATTAGAAGACTCACTCCGTATAACAATACCACCTTCTCCATTATCTGATAGGACATTATTTAATATAACATTAAAATTACATTTTTCTATGAAGAATATACCCTCATCATCATTGTTTGTAATCTCGTTACCAGTGATAGTACTATAATTAAATCTTCTAAGCCATAATCCCTCATTGTAACCACTGATGATATTACCTGTGATATAGCAATTAACTATATCATATAAAGTCATAGCATTTCCTGAACCATAACCAAACATTGTATTGTTTGTGATTATGAGGTCATTACTCCACACACTATAAAGAAATCTATAACCATAAGTAACCTGATTGTCTGATATAATGTTGAAATCACAAGATTCCATACGAATTTTTGCACCAGATATCTCGGTGAATGTGTTATCTGAGATAATATTATTGTCTGAATTTTCAGCACGGATACAGTCGTCACCATGATTATGAAATATGTTTCCTGTTATTGTATGATTATCTGAATTAATAATATTAATACCATTACCATCATGTTCATCAAAGAAATTATCTGAAATGTTGCTATAATTCGATTTCACGTCTATACCATAACTGTCTCCATTAATTATTGTAAACCCATTGATATTTACATAATCTGCATTAATTGTGATTACAGTTCCAATTCCAGAACCATTGACAATAGTAGTAATTTTATTTTCCCCTATTAGACTAATCGTTTTGTCAATATTGATTTGTTCATTATATTCTCCTTCATAGACAAAAACAGTATCCCCAGATGATGCATCGTCTATTGCACTCTGA
>CAZHIY010000223.1:0-4130 GCA_964533085.1 uncultured Thermoplasmatales archaeon
ATTTCCTGCTTTGCGTTTTAGAACTAGGGATTTAGCAGTTTATTACGAAGAAGAATGTGAATGTGGTAGGACTCTTCCAATCCAATCAAGAATTAAGGGAAGAAGCGATGATATGATGAAAGTTAAAGGTGTTATTGTATTTCCATCGCAGATCGAATCAGCTCTAATGCAGGTAAAGGATTTAAGTGATAATTATCAGATAATAAAAACAAAGAAAGGTGAAATTACCTCTCTATCTGTTGAAGTCGAACCAACAGAAAATAGATGGAAAGAAGGTAAAATCGAAGATTTGGAAAAACAGGCTGAAGAAGAAATTTTTACTATTTTAAATCTACATGTACCAGTGAAAATCTTAGAGCCTAAATCAATACCAAGAAGCATTGGAAAGGCTGTTAGAGTCCTTGAACGGTAATTAAAATACGATGAATAAAAATAAACTATAAAAATTATAGTAAAATGTATTAAGCAAAATTTTATGGCATTTAAGTAGGGGTTATTTTGAAGAAAGGAGATGTTATTTGGACAGCGGCTTTAATTGGGATTATAGCATTATTATTATGGCCAAATACTAACAAACTATTTGTTGATTTTACCACTAATTATGCATATTTAGCTGGATTTCTAAAATTTATGATATTAGCATCTATGGGGGATTTCTTAGCCTATAGAATAGTTACAAGTGAATGGAAAATACGAAGTGGATTTTTATTCAGAGCGTTTATTTGGGGTTTTCTTGGAGTAATAATTGTTTTAATCTTTAAAATTTTTGGTGCAGGTGTGGCAGCTGCAATTGATACAGGAGCATTACCAGGTTCTGGATACACTATAGCATTTGCTTTTTTTACTAGTGCTATAATGAATTTATCTTTTGCACCAACTATGATGGCCTTCCATAGAATTACTGATACTTACGCGGATCTAAAATTTATTGAAGGACGAAAGAATTTAAAATTAAATCATGTCTTAGATGAAGTAGACTGGAATAATTTTGTTTCTTTTGTAGTGTTGATTACAATTCCAGGATTTTGGATACCAGCTCATACAATAACTTTCTTATTACCCTCGGAATACAGAGTGTTAATGGCTGCATTTTTATCAATTGCATTAGGTGCAATATTATCTTTTGCTAAGGCTAAAAATAAACAACGAAAATAAGATAGATGCACATTATAAATATGTTTCTTATCCTATATAAAATTAATAAAAATGTAACAGCTCATTCAGGTACATGGACAACAATTGTATGTGTACCAATTATAGTAATTCTGATTACTGCTTTTGGAGTATATCTATAAAAAATGATCGTAACCACTTTGAGTTAATTTTTTTTCTTTTCCTTTATATGACAATATTATATCCTTTTTTCCAGTAATTTCACCAACTAAAAAACCATTAACTTTTCCGAGATTTTCTTTTGAAACAGTGTAGACCAACTCAAAATCTTCTCCACCAAAAAGAGCATAATCATATTCATCTTCATCTAATGTTTTTGCTACATTTCTAACATCATCTTTTATTGGGATTTTATCTTTATAAATAACTGCTCCACATTTACTTTCACTGCAAATGTGCCTTATCTCTGGAGCCAAACCGTCTGAAACATCTATCATAGAATTTACATATGGTGAGATTTTCAATGCAGTATCTAAATTAGCTTTTGGCATAAGATATTTTTTTCTAACTTTTTCAAATCCATTTAAATTATTTTGAAAAAGTCGTAATCCTGCTTTACCATTTCCAATATAATCTGAAACAAAAATGAGATCCCCTGATTTTGCACCATTTCTTAATGTAAGATTCTCTTTCTCTACTTCACCTGTTAAAGTAATCGAGATAACAACTTCATTATAGTGAGTCATATTTCCGCCAATTATCTCAATATTGTATTTGTCACAAACCTTCCACATTCCTCTATAAAGCTCTTCCACATATTTAACATCAAGATCCTTTGGTAGTGCTAGTGAAACTAATACATATTTTGGAATAGCACCCATCGCAGCAATGTCTGAAACATTGATTTCAATCGCCTTCATTCCAATTTGAATTGGGGAAAACCATTCCCTTCTAAAATGATCACCTTCGACCAAACAATCTGTTGTTAAAACCTGTAATCCCTTTTTTGTCTTGATAACAGCAGTATCATCGCCAATCCCAATTAGAATATTTTTATCTTTAGGCTTTTTTGTAATTCTATCAATTAATCCAAACTCACCAATGTCTTTAACTTTCATTTATAGCACACTTACTTGTTTTTACAGAACAAAACCTACCGCACATAGAACACACTTCTTCATCAGCATCAGTACATCTTTCACGAATGTCTCTAGCAAATTCTGGATTTATTGAAAGTTCAAGCATTTTCTTCCAATCTAGTTCTGATCGAGCCTTACTCATCTTATTATCCCAGTCAATAGCACCATCAAGTCCCCTAGCCACATCTGCAGCATGAGCTGCAATTCTAGAGGCAATTACTCCTTCTTTTACCTCTTCAACATTAGGAAGTCCTAAATGTTCAGCTGGAGTTACATAGCATAAAAAGTCAGCACCATAATAAGCAGCAAGACATCCACCAATTGCACTAGTAATATGATCATAACCTGGTGCAATATCTGTTACAAGAGGACCAAGAACATAAAATGGTGCACCATGACATATCTCTTTCTCAAGTTTGATATTTTTTTCAATTTGATTTAAAGGGATATGACCAGGGCCTTCAACTATAACCTGAACATCTCTCTTCCAAGCCCTTAAAGTCAAGTCACCAATCACCTTGAGTTCAGAAATTTGAGCTTTATCAGTTGCATCCTTTAAACAACCTGGTCTAAGTCCATCACCTAAACTTAATGTAACATCATATCTTTTGGCCATATCTAAAATATCATCAAAATTATCGTAAAGAGGATTTTCTTTTTTATGATACATCATCCATTTTAGAATTAATGCACCACCCCGGCTTACAACACCCATCATCCGCTCTTTAATAAATGGAATAGAACTTCTCAAAAGTCCTGCATGAATTGTTATAAAATCTACACCATCCTCGATATGCTTTCTAATCCCATCAATAAAATCTTTCTCATCAAGTTCAACAACATCATCAACTCTACAAGCAGCTTGATAAACAGGTACTGTTCCAACAGGAATATCACTATGTATTATTATTTCACGGCGAATTCTATCAATATCTCCACCAGTACTTAGATCCATTACAGTATCTGCTTTTGCATCGATACAAATTCTAAGCTTTTCAAGTTCATGATTTATATCCGCTCTATCAGGTGAAGAACCAATATTTGCATTAATTTTTACTTTTAATCCTTTACCAATACCTATTGGATTTAGATTTTTATGAAGTTTTGATGCTGGAATTACTACTTTTCCTTTAGAAATATTTTTAATTAGATACTTAACATCAATATTTTCCTTTTCTGATACAATTTCAATTTCATTTGAAATTTCATTGTTTCTTGCCATCTCTAATTGAGTCATTTTGATTTACACTCTCCAATAATTCTAATAAAATCTCTAATTTCACTATAAATATCATCAGTAATTAATACAGATTCAATTGAAACAGCAGAATCTGCTCCCGCACGTATCACATCTTTTACATTTGCTTTATTTATTCCACCAACTGCAACCATTGGAAGATTGACTTCTTTTCTAATCCTTTCTACCATATCAATTCCAATTGGTTTATGAGCATCTCTTTTAGTATTAGTTTCAAAGATTGGAGCAAGACCAATATAATCAAGTCCAAGACTCTGAGCTTCAAGGGCTTCCTCTAGATTATGAACAGTAAGACCAATGATTTTATCTTTTCCAAGAAGTTTTCTCACTATTTGAAAATCCATATCATTCTGACCGATATGAACTCCATCCGCATCGACTGCTAGTGCAACATCAATTCTATTGTTTACAAGAAAAATTGCTTTTCCAGAGCATATTTGTTTTAACTTTAGTGCCTCATTGACCATATCGCTTGTGCTTTTATTCCTTTCACGATACTGAACTAGTTTACAACCAGCTCTTATAGCAGTTTCTACATCAGATATTATCCCATTTTTAGTTAAATTAGAATCTGTAACCATATAGAAATCAATATTTCTTAATTTATTCAGCATTAACTA
>CAZHIY010000224.1:0-4083 GCA_964533085.1 uncultured Thermoplasmatales archaeon
AGATCTACACATAACGCCACACTCTTTCCCTACACGACGCTCTTCCGATTATTGAGAATTTTACTAACAGGAGCTTTTGGAATTGTGGGATTGAAGGTTTTAGATAATTTAGTAAAAGAGAACTATGAAATTAAGTGTTTTGATATTAAAACTCACGAAAATTGGCTGAAATCTAAAAAATATAAGAAAAAAGTAAATATCTATTGGGGAGATATCCAAAATAAAAGGGATTTAAAAGAAGCTATGAAAGATATAGATATAGTAATTCATTTAGCAGCAATTATTCCACCATTAGCAGATAAAAATCCAAATCTTGCTAAAAATGTAAATATCGGTGGAACTAATAATTTAATTGAAGTTATGGAATCACAAAGCTGTAAACCAAGATTAATCTATACATCATCTATAGCCATTTATGGCGATCGTCGTAATAATCCATTAATTTCTATTACAGATTGTCCTAATCCTAATCCCAATGATTTATATGCTCAGCAAAAATTAGAATGTGAAAATTTAATAAAGAAATCTAGTTTAGATTGGATAATTTTTCGTTTAACTTATATAGTATCTCTAGATAAATTAAAAATGGATCCATTAATGTTTGAGATGCCTCTCGAGACAAAAATCGAAATTTGTGATGCTAATGATGTTGGTCTTGCTGTAGTTAATGCTATAAAATCCAAGAATATATGGAAAAAAGTATTTCATATTGCTGGAGGTGAAAAATGTAGAACAAGCTATAAAGAATATCTTGAAAAGATGTTTGAAATTTTTGGTTTAGGTAAAAAAGCATTGGTAGAAGAAGCTTTTAGTAAAAATGAATTTCATTGTGGTTACATGGACACTACAGAAAGCCAATTTTTTCTGCATTATCAAAACTATTCTCTTGAAAATTATTATGAAGATGTTAAGCAAAAACTTAGATATCTTTCATTTGTGATCAAAATTTTTCATTATTTTGCTTTAAATAGTATACTTCATAAATCAAAATATTATCAAGAATTTATAAAAACTAAAAGATAGTAGTGTTTTTATTGAGAATTTCTAGTGTTATTATCAAGTGGTTATCATAAAAAAAGAAAAATTTTATAATTATTTAATTAAATCTGATATAGCCTCTTCAATTGATGAATATCCTAACTCATTGCTCAATCTAGAAATCATATCTCTTGCATGTTTTTTATGAATAGGGGCAAAAGCCAATTCTATTCCAGAGTAATCTGATAAATAGCGTAATCCTATTTCAAGAGCTCTTTTTTTATTTCCGAGTTTTTCATTGCAAAACATTGCTCTATATGTTACCTTATCTGCATAAGCTCTTATATTTACAAATAATAATCCTTCTAGCGCCAAATCATACCAATATATAGCATTCTTCCAATCCTTACGGCGATCATAGAAACCACCCAAAGCTTCAGGAATGGGAGGCAAAGTTGCTTCAGTAACTTTTCCTTCTGTTTCTTTTAAAGAAGATTTTACCGCATATTCAGCAAGTTCTAAATCATCTCCCGCTTCTGCTAGTTGAGTCAAATTTGAGAAAATTAATTGACGATAAGATGAATTAAAATTATTTATTTCATCAATAATTGGATTATAGATATCTCGGATCTTTTTATAAACATTTGAAGGAAATTTATAAGTAAGATAATCAGCCTCTTCCGCGGTAAATGCTTTATTTTCCTCACCAAATTTACCTTTCATTAATTGCATCCAAATAGCTGCTATTCCTAATTCTAATTTTGCTAAAACCTTTTTATCACAATTTAAAGAAGA
The DNA here is from genome assembly GCA_964533085.1 of uncultured Thermoplasmatales archaeon. Lineage (GTDB taxonomy): Archaea > Thermoplasmatota > E2 > DHVEG-1 > DHVEG-1 > SG8-52-3. The sequence continues at coordinate 1,774 of CAZHIY010000224.1, forward strand.
ACAACGTTTAAATATATCATCAAATTGATTTCTAATTATTTTATCAATTTCCTCTAAACTAGAAGAATCATCTATCTTGTTATCTATAATAGTATGGATCTCTTTAATATCTTCATCGGAAAGCAATTTACTTGTCTCTTTAAGTATTTCCTTTCCAGATAAATAAAGTATGGAAAGAATTAAAGCATCTATACCCTCTTCAAAATATTTTTCTTCTATATTGAGAATTGAATCAATGAGAAGTTTCAATACTGGTCGTATATTAAAAACTCCCTTTTGCCGTTTTTCTTCTGGAGTAACTTTTTTTTCTTTTTTTGCCATAATTTCCGTGATTTTCTCTTGATATTTGCCATATTGAAGTTCTCCACTATTTAATTTTGCCATTAATTCCGTGATTTGTTGATTATAATCCATTTGAAGATCTACATTTTGTTTTGTTTCTTTCCATCCGTCTTTCAAATAATCCTGCCATTCTTTGCTATAATTTTGTATATCAGTTAGTGTAAGACCATAAATATATGGTAAAGGCATTCCTTCTATCCAATTATCTAACCATATCTTACGCTTTTCTGTTAAATGCTTAAATTCTTGATCAGACGCTTCTCTATCTAAAGATGTGAGGTTTTTATTATCAATTCCCTTTTTATTGATAATTTCAATTAAAGTTATTGGCAATTCTCCAGTTGTGAATCTAAATGAATCTATTGGAATGATTTCTCTTAGAGGGGGTCCCTCTTTTTCTCCCGGGCGAACATTCCAAATAATTCCCTTAATCATAGGAGATGATTTTTCCCAAAAAGTTCTATAATTATTGTGGAGGTAATCCCAACCAGAATACCCAAGGAAAAGACATTCATATTTACTTAATAAATATCTAAAAACTTCTGCTTTTGGTATTGAAAATCCTTTTGATGTCTTATATTGACTCGCAATAGATACTATTGTATCAGGACGTTCAATTGTACCATGAATTTTAAGAAGAGTATTTTCTGGAAAATTAGATGATATATAATCACTAAATTCTCTATTTGTAACAATTAAATTATAGCTTACCGCCTCGCTTTCAAGCGCTTCTTCAAGAAAACGATCAAAATTGGTTGTTATTATTGAGTGAATCTTTTTATGTTTCATAAGACGAGCAAGAGCAATATGAGCCATATTGGGACGCCCCTCTTGTAAAACATTAAAAACTTCATAAAATCTATTACCTAAAATCGCAGAATAATTCTCAAATATTTCCTCAGGTTGACGATTAATTTTAAAATCAAGATCTCCCATCTCTTTTATCTCTTTTACTCCTGAAACTTTACCAAAGAATGAATCTAATAATTCTTGGGTCAATGTCCACCATGAAGGAGCACATGTAGGAGCAGGTATTGATAGACCTGCACCAACAAATACTATGATAGGATTCTCAAAGGATTTAATTAATTCATCTTCTGTTGAACCTTTAATATCATAAGGAATCAGTTTTGACAATTCTATTCATATCTTTTTTTTTGAATTTTCAATAATAATGATATTTCATTGATATTAATATATCTACTTTTTCGAACTTATGCAAAAATCTAGCAATATGTTGTTTTAAGTCTATAATTATTTGTATAAAGATTTATCAAACAATAGGAAAATAAAGAAAAATATCCATATCAACATAAAATTATGAAAAATATATAATAGAACCCATTACTTGGAAATTGAAGGAGTTTATAATAAATATCTTTTTATAAATTATAGAAAAGCATAATTTAAGTACAAATATTAATTTTTAATTATAATAAAGTTCTTATTTATATTTTATTTGATAATAGAATAATGATAAAAATCTATAGATATGTTGTTATAATAACTGGTGTTGCTATATGTTTGTTATATTGGTTTTTTGAAGCATTAATACACAATATAGTATATGGATATTCACATAATATTTTCGAACATATTCTATATTTAAGTAGTGCTGAATTAATTCCTCGCGTTTTATTTATGACGATTATTCTAATTAATTGTGTTATTCTTCAATATTATATAAATAGATTAAAATCAACACAGGAAAATCTTAATGATACCTATGAACAATTAGAAGTACTTAATAATATATTTATTCATGATTTATCTAATATTTTTCAAGTAATTCACACATCAGTTTCATATCTTCATCAATTTTCAAAAGGTAAAAATATCAATATCAAAAATGATGAACTAATTGAAATGATATTAAAACAAGATATCAAGGCGAAAATGCTTATATCAAATATGGTTAGTTTTACAAAATTAAAATTTGCTCCTATTCTCAATTCAATTGATATACAA
>CAZHIY010000225.1:0-4058 GCA_964533085.1 uncultured Thermoplasmatales archaeon
TTTTTTTCGTCAACAATAATTGAAAAAATCATATATTGAACAACATAACTACTTTGTTTCAAATTAATCTCCTTAATTTTGATAAAACATGCTGACCTGCCATATGCCTATATAATGTTCTTTTCAGCTTTTTTTTAGAAAATATTCCTGCTATATTTCGTCTATAAGACCCAAAAAAGTTTTGATAGCATTTCCAAAGTTCCTCTTGAAGCTCTCTTCTTGTGAGTGTTTCTGTAGGCATTATTGCATGTGCCATGTCGTAATTTGAATAATTAAGGTCATCAATCCAACCATTCTTTTTTGCTGTTTCAAAATATATTGTTCCCGGAAATGGGGTAAGCGCAGTATAAATTGCAAAATCTGGTCCAAGATCTATAGAAAACTCTCTTAATTGTTCGATTGATTCATGTGTATCTTTTCTGCTTCCAATTACAAACATAGCCTGTGAAAAGACATCATTTTCATTTAGAACCTTTATAGCTTTATATGCATCAGGGGTATTAGTTCCTTTTTTGTATTCTTTTAGAATTTCTTTTGAATGATTTTCAACACCGCACATAATCCAGTAAGTACCTATCTCACGTAATTTTTTAATAATATCAGGATGTTTTACAATATCGTCAGTTCTTGCCTGGAAAAACAGCATAATATCTTCCTTACATTTCTTATTTTTTAGTTCATTATAGAGCTTCTTTCCCCTGACTTGGAGTTTTGTATGGTCATCAGTGAACCATAAAAAAACTCCTCCGAAGGTTTCATTAAGGTATTCGATCTCATCTGCAATTCGTTTTATTGATTTAGTCCTCCAAATTCCGCCCCAATGATTCCATTGGGTGCAAAATGAACATTTATATTCACATCCGCGCGCTCCTTCAAGAACCATATATCTCGTATTTTTTCCAGCCATCATGGAAAAATGATATTCTTTGATATAGTCCTCTATTAGATGATATGCTGGGTATGGTAGGCTATCAAGGTTTTTTATGAATGGTCTGGGTGGTGTATGAATTATTTTTCCTTTATGTTTAAAAGATAGACCATTTATTTTATCGACTTTTTTTCCATTGTTTAATGATTTTATATATTCAACTAGAGTTTGCTCTCCTTCACCTCTAATAATATAATCAATTTCAGGAAAATCATTTAAGGATTCTTCTGGAACTGATGAAAAATGTATACCGCCAACAATTGTAATGATATTTTCATTTACCTTTTTAGCGATTTCTGATGCTTTTACACATGTATATGCGTTACAGGTAAATCCAGATGTAAGTACTATTGATGGATTTGTTGATTCGATATATCTTTCAAGTCCATCCCAGCTCATTTTTTCTGCTTGGCAGTCAAGAACCTCTATTTCTAAATTAGGAATCTCTCTTTCAACATATGCTGCCAAAATAAGAAGTGTTGTTGGTGGTGGACAATACTCTCCCATAACAAACCAATAATGTCTGGGAGGTTCTACAAATAATAGTTTTTTTACTTTCATCTGCCTCCAGATTAGTATAAGTAATATCCTATTGAAATAAGTTATTAAAATCTAAAAAAAGGTCTGGGAAATGAGGGAAGGTGAATTTCTCCCATCTCACCAAGGAACCTATATGTTCCGGTTTATTATAGTAATTTTTTTTATTACTTCTCCAGACCTTAATTATGCTACATGTGTCTTGTAAATAAATAATTTTCGGCTAAAAATCTCTATATTCTAACATTTTAAAATTTCTTTTTTATATTAATTAGAAATAATATATTGTCTATAACTGAATCTTAAATTAATAATAAATATGATATGAAGTTTCTTGTCTTATTTCTTGGTTAATATTCTAAAACCTGTTAGAATAATTGCTACTGCAAAGAATAGAATTATTAATCCCCAAAATGAAAATTCGCGCAATTCTGCTGGTAGATAATCACGAGGAATCAAAAATGAAAAGATAATCCATAAGCCAAAAAGAATAACGACAATTCCCCAAAAAACTGGGACAAATGGATTTTTTTTACTGCCACCACAAACACAGTCATCATCTTTTTCATGATCTTTTATTTTACCTTTTAAGGATGTCCCGCATTTCTTACAAAATTCTGCATCATCATCATTTTTTATTCCACATTTTGAGCAATAAGCCATATAAATCCCTCAAGATAATTTCTGATTAATTCTTTTTTTCTTTAAATAATATTCGTTATCTTTTAACAACTATGATACTGCCCGAACCTTTTTAACCACTATTTGTTTTTAGAAATGCTTTTGGAGGAGACAATATGAAAAAAAGTTGTAAAAATTGTGGTTATGAAAATGCTGAAAAAGATAAATTCTGTAGAAAATGTGGTTCTAAATTAGAAGAGATGAAAAAACCTGTTGAAAAAAAAGGCGAACCTATACTGCCAGAAACAAAGGAAAATAAAAAACCTGAACCTCAACATCAAGTAGTAAAAACATCTATTATTAAGGAAAAATCTGAAATTTCATCTAAAATGATTCTTGGAATTGCCTTTGTCGCTCTCATTATATCAATTGCTGCGATATCTTCTGCATTTCTGGTATCACCTAGTTCAATAAGTGCTTCTGCTGTTGGAACGAGTGCACTAGCAAATAATTCAGTTACTAGTCAAAAAGTAGCAGATGGTACAATTACTGATTCAGATATCAATCCCCAAGGATTATCAAGAATAAAGGCAAAATCAATTACAGGAGATCAAATAGTAAATTATACGATTTCTTTAACACATCTAACAGGTGAACTTGCTGATAAAATTTCTGGTACAGTTGAGATTACAGATAATTCAATTACTAGTGAACATATAAAAAATGGAACTATTACTACAATTGATTTTGCTAGTGACTCTGTTACAAGTACAATAATTAAGGATGGTGAGGTAAAAACAAGTGATATTGCTACAGATGCAGTAACATCCACTAAGATAGCATCTGGTGCAGTTGACACAACTGAATTGGCAAACGGTGCTGTTACCTATGATAAGATGGATATAAAACTATTATATGGACATGAACCAAATGTAATTCATGGACAAACAATACTTCACAATATGGGAGCAACACCTACATCAGTTATTGTAACACCACGATATAATTCAAGTTTACCAGCAAATTCAATAATAACAGTAAATGTTTATGATGTAAATTCAAATTCTTTTAAAGTAGCAATGTCTGTATTTGATGGTTCAGGTAATATTGTAGAAGTAGATGGATCAACTTGGGGAGCAGAAGATATAGATTGGATGGTTATACGCATATTATAAAAATATAAGGTAATATTCTTATAACTAACCTATATACTTTCATTCGAAAAATATTTGGAGGATTACAATGGAAGATTCTAATGAAAATATAAACAATCTTCTGATTGAAGCATTGAATGCTGAATTAAAAGCAAAAGAGTTTTATTTATATGCATCTGATAAAGCAAAGAGCAAAGCAGGAAAAAAATTGTTTAAGGAACTAGCTGATTTTGAGCAGAATCACTATGATCGAGTAAAAGGTATTATTGAATCTCGAAAAATTGGTCAAAAAGTTGAAGACAATACATCTGGTCAAAAAACCCCTACAGTTAGATCAGAAATTGAAGGGGAATTTGAACCAAATAAAGATGAAGTAGTTATGGTAATTAATTTAGCAATTAAAGCAGAAAAAAATGCACAAGCAAGATACGCACAAATTGCAAATCTACTTGATGATGAAGAGGAAAAAAAGATTTTTAATAACCTAGCTCAGGATGAAAGAAACCATCAAAAAATCCTTGAAGATGAGTTTTATCATATATCAAATAAAGGAACAATTCTTTGGGAATAAAATCTATTTATTCTCTTTCTCTCATTGATTGTATTATTTCTTTTCCAAAATCAGTAAGTTTGTAAATTTTTACATTTTTACTGGTTTCAACCTGTTCAACAAGGTTAAGACTTAAAAGAGAGTCATCATTTTTGTATCTAGTACTCATTCCTCTTATTGCACCAATGACATTTGTTGGAGTTGTTTTTACATTATATGCAATATCAGAAGTGTAACTACCACTAGGGCTTATTTCAAAAAGATAATC
>CAZHIY010000226.1:0-4016 GCA_964533085.1 uncultured Thermoplasmatales archaeon
TATTAAGATTTTACATTAAAATATATAGTTTTATAGTTTTTGGGGGGAAAAAATATGCAAACTAATATATTGAAAAAAGGATTGGTTTTGGGGATATTTATAATATTTATTGGTATAAGTGTTATTCCAGGTATCGGTGCAAATTTCAGAAAACCAAATAATATATTTTACGCAGGTTTTATTGAGAATACGTGGAAATGGGGGAAACTTTTAGAGGATCCACCAGGTGAGGAATGGAACAATACATTTGGAGGAACAGATTATGATGAAGGTTATTGTGTTCAGCAGACCTCTGATGGAGGATACATTATTACAGGATACACATCTTCTTATGGTGCTGGAGGTAATGATGTTTGGCTGGTTAAGACTGATTCCAATGGTGATATGGAGTGGAGTCAGACATTTGGAGGAACAAGTACTGAGTATGGCTATTTTGTTCAGCAGACCTCTGTTGGTGGATACATTATAACAGGACGAACAGATTCATTTGGTACTGGTGGTGATGTCTGGTTAATTAAGACTGATAGCGTTGGTAATGAGGTGTGGAATAGGACTTTTGGGGGGACAAATTATGACGTGGGTTATTGTGTTCAGCAGACCTCTGACGGAGGATACATTATAACAGGGAACACATTTTCTTATGGGGTTGGAAGTAGTGATTTTTGGCTGGTTAAGACAGATTCCAATGGTACTGAAGAGTGGAATCAGACATTTGGAGGAACAAATTATGATTACAGTCATTTTGTTCAGCAGACCTCTGATGGAGGATACATTATAGCAGGACGGACAGATTCATTTGGTGCTGGACATTATGATGTTTGGTTGGTTAAGACGGATTCTAATGGTAGTGGAGAGTGGAGTCAGACATTCGGAGGAAGCGATTTTGATTTTGGCTATTCTGTTCAGCAGACCACTGAAGGAGGATATATCCTGGTAGGATGGACAAGATCATATGGCGCTGGGACTTATGATGTTTGGCTGATTAAAACGGATTCAAATGCAGCTGAGGAATGGAGTCAGACTTACGGAGGAACATATTCTGATGATGGTTATTGTGTTCAGCAGACCTCTGACGGAGGATACATCATAGCAGGAGATACACATTCTTATGGTGCTGGAATTAATGATGTTTGGCTGGTTAAGACGGATTCAAATGGTACTGAGGAGTGGAACCAGACATACGGAGGAACAAATTATGATTACGGTTTTACTGTTCAGCAGACCACTGATGGAGGTTTCATCATAGCAGGGGAAACATATTCATATGGCGCTGGAAGTAGTGATTTTTGGTTAATAAAGATAGAAAAAGAAAATAATCCTCCTTATGAGCCGACCAATCCTTATCCAGAAAATAACTCTTTTAATGTAGATGTTGAGACGAACCTCAGTTGGACAGGTGGTGATCCTGATGGAGATAATCTCACCTATGATGTTTATTTTGAAGCCAATGATTCAACACCGGATGATCTTGTTTCAGAAAATCAAAATGTAACAACTTATGATCCTGGAACCATGCAATATAGCACAAGATACTACTGGAAAATCGTTGCATGGGACAATCATGGAGCTTCAACCGAAGGTCCTGTCTGGGATTTCACTACAAGGTCAGACCCCAATCACCCACCAAATAAACCAACTATCTATTATGAAGACGATACCTTATTTGCTTATGCAACCGATATTGACGATGACGATGTAATGTATTTCATCGATTGGGGAGATGGAACAACAAATGAAACAGGTTATTGCCCATCTGGAGAAACAGTAGAAATTAACCATACTTATTCAGGACCAGGAGTGTACTATATTTTAGTACAAGCAAAAGATATTCATGGTGCAGAAAGCAAATGGTCAGATCCATACGAAATAATAATAGAAAACAATCCACCTCAAACTCCAGATATAGATGGGCCTAGTAGTGGTATGGTTAGAATATCATATAATTTTACATTTAATTCAGTCGATCTTGATGGTGATGATGTTTATTTCTTTATTTCATGGGGAGATGGTTATGTTGAGAATTGGGTAGGTCCCTATGCATCAGGAGAAGATTTTGAGATAGCTCATACTTATTCAAACAAGAAAACATATTCAATTGAGGCAAAAGCAAGAGATACTTTTGGTGATGAAAGTCTTATTGCTACACATGAGATTAATATTCCACGAACTAGAGTAACCTTTAATCTCTTGTTTCATTGGTTCTTAGAACGATTCCCAATACTGGAAAGACTGCTATCTTTATTGTTGTAACATTTAAATACCATTTATTAGATGTAAAATATTAGGGAGGAAAAAATATGAATAAAAAGTTGTTTTGTAAAACCTGTATATTAGGAGTTGTACTCCTATTTTTTGGAGCAAGTGTTGTACCAACTATTAGTGGAAATGTTAGGGATTTAGACAACGTTCAAGATGTATATGTTGAAATTGAAACAATATATGATGAAAACATTCAATCATCATATATGACATCAAACGGAGGGGATATTTTACCAAGCGTAAATAAAGTTTTAAAAGTTGATAGTGCGCTGAAGTCTGATGCACCTAATTATGTGGATAATCCATTGTTTGACGTGTATGATATTTATGAGTTTGAGCAGACTGCGTGGGGAGCGACTTCTGCTGATTTTAATGACGATGGTGATGTTGATTTTGCAGTTTCATCTGCAACCTCTCCTTTTACTCATGCAACGATTTCTATTTTTTACAACGCTGGTAATTTAGAGTTTACACAAGATGATGTTTTTACTTTTTCTTATTCTTATATTATGGATTTAGACTCTGGTGATTATGACCTTGATGGCGATATTGATTTAATGTTCACTTATTCTGAAAGCGGGGGTGGTGGTGGTAAGACTAACGGCGTGGTGAATCTTTTATTCAACGATGGTGAGAATAATTTTGAAGATTACATTATGGTTGCAAGGCATGTTGGAAACAAGAGATATAATCCTCAGCTTACCTCAGCAGATTTTGATATAGATGGTGACCTTGATTTTTTAGTAGGTGATAACAGTGGTCAAATCGAGATTTACTTGAACAATGGATTGGGAAATTTCACAAGCAACGGAATTATCCACGACTGGGGTATTGTAAGCTGGGGTCTTACCTCAGCAGACTTTGATAATGATGGGGATATAGATTTTTTGGTTTCAGCTGATCCTTATCAGGGCGCATATAAGGGTCCTATTTATCTAAAACGAAATCAGATGATTGAATCAAATTACTCTATTATTTTTGAACCTGGCCCAGGTGAGATCATAGAAGATGACCTTCCAGAATGGCAAGAATTTGGCCAAGAGTTTACTGCTAGTCTAACCTCGCTTGATTACAACAATGACGGGAGCATGGATTTTATCGCTGGAATAGGTGCGTGTCCTAATCTTTATATGAATAAACAAGGGGTTTATGATCCTTTTTTCATCTGTAAAAACTCAGCATCAATTGAATTTAATCATTTACGTGAGGGAGCATTAACGTCAGCTGATTTTAATAATGATGGATATACTGATTTTGTCGCTGGTGGTGTTTCTGGATATGTACGATTATTTATCAATAAACGCTGTCATGCTGTGATAACTAGACCTGTAAAGGGGCTAGGAATTTGTTATTTGTCCGATAAGATAAATTATTTACCAATTCCATTTAATAAGGTGCTCATCATTGGAAAATTTACAGTTGGAGTCAAAGAGTTGGAGGAAGTAGAAAAGGTTGAGTTTTATGTTGATAGATGGTTACAGGAGACTGTTACAGCACCTCCATATAATTTCAGTTGGACTTGGAAACCGATTTTACTTTTCAGAATTAGACATACTCTAAAGATTGTTGCTTATGATTCTGATGGTAATCATAGTTCTGAGGATGAAATTAAAATTCGGAGATTCCTCTAATAGTTAATATTTAAATATCCACAACAGGATGTAAAATATGAGGGAAGATAAGAAGAATATGAGAAAAACCCCTGTTTTATTTAATAAGACGCTGGTAATTGGATTTATAGTTCTTTTTATTGGATT
>CAZHIY010000227.1:0-4013 GCA_964533085.1 uncultured Thermoplasmatales archaeon
TTGGTAGAGTTTTTGAATAAACACCATATTTATTTAACTCAGGTAATATCTTTTGAACGATAGCAGCTGTATTATCATGAGTCAAAAGATGATCAGGATGAACAGTTACAATTTGATTAGGAACAACCTCTCTCAAATCTGAATATTTTGCAAGAATTTTTTCTGCAAAAGTCATATCCATATTTATTAGCCTCCAAATTTTGATAGATATAGATTTAAATTTAGAAATTTGAAAATAGGAAAGAATTATTCTTCTTAAGATTTACTTAAATAAAAATGATATATTGCCGATTTTACAATTTGACATAATAATAAGAAAACTATAAGTGACAGTTTATATATATTGATATTTGAAGGGTGAAGATGGAGAGATGAAGCATAGAACTTTCTTTAATAATCAGTGTGCAGTAGCAGGGGTAATAGAAGCACTTTTAATGGTAGCACTTGTAGCAATAATTTTATCATTTATACAACTTTATTATGTTCCAGAAATAATGAAAGATAGGGAAGCGGATCATATGGATCAGGTTTCCAATCAATTTTCAAATTTGAAATCTGTTATAGAAATACAATCTACAATGGGTATAATTAATGAAGAGAGCGGAAATCCAAAATATACTGCATATACATCAACTTCCTCTCCAATAACAATGGGCAGTAGAGAATTACCTTATTTTATATCACAAAGATCTTCAGGTCAAATTTCTATTATTGATCAGGATTCATCAGGACCTTATAAAATAAATATCCAACCAGCACCAGCTGATTTTCCAGAAGGTATCCCATTAACCTCAATTAAATATGAAGCATTTAACTACTATTACTTGGATGCTTCTAAAATTATTTATGCTCTTGAAGGAGGAGGAATTATACTTAAACAAACTGATGGGGAAGTAATGAGGGTTTTTCCTGCTATGAATATTGTAAATTATACAAATGACATAGAAATAAACTGGGATATCCCACTATTTAAAGGAGTCCCAGGTAAAAATATAACTGGTGGATACAAAGAAAGTTACATTCGAACCAATTATACAACTTATTATGAACATCAGGGAACAGCAAACTTTGTTCAGATCTATACAGACTACCCAGATGCATGGAATCATTCATTTGTCAATACTAGTCGAGGATTATTATGGGAATACTATGACAATGGATATATAAATGTTCAAATAGATAAATCAACATCTCCTGACCGAGTAATTATTACACCTGGTACAAAAAACATAGATTTGAGACTTACAATAATTGAAATTGGAACCCAAGTAGGCGCAGGAGCAGTTATCTCCTAATATTCTAAAAATCATAAGAAAGCTTTTTTATTTGCTTCAATATATAGCTAAAAAGAATATAATGATATTTGTTGAAAATTGATATTTTAATTAATATAAATTTAATTAAAAAGGATAACAACTATGGACGATAATGATATGCATATTAATGAAAATTCACATATGAACGAAAATATTGAAATTAGAAATGATAAACCAGAGGGCGTACTTAGAACAGAAATTAGGGGTTTTGATGAATTATTTGCTAGAGGCGGAATTCCCTTAGGAAATTCTGTATTAGTAGCTGGTGGTCCAGGAACTGGAAAAAGCATATTCTGTAGACAAATATGTTATAATCTTGTTTCAAAAGGTAAAAAATGCATGTATGTAAGTTTTGAAGAAAGCAAGGAACGAATTGTAAAAAGTATGAATAAATTTGGTTGGGATGTTAACCGATTCATTGAGAACGGTAATCTTTTAATTCAGAAGATTAATCCTCTAGATATTCTAAGAATGAAATTCGGTTCAATAGGTGGATCTGGATCTGCGACTGAACTATCATATAAAATAAAACCTCTTGTTATCCCCAAAGATTTTCAACCTGATATAATAGCAGTAGATTCCTTAAGTGCAATTATTGAGGCTTCAGTTACAAAAGATAAAAATTATAGAATTTATCTTCAACAATTATTTAGTTTTTTTGAAGAGACAGGCGCTACTTCCTTTTTGATAACAGAAACCGATCCAATACCATCACGCTTTAGTGAATCTGGAATTGAAGAATTCCTTGCAGATGGTATTATTGTTCTTTATAATTTTCAAAAAGAAGACTTTAGAGAAAATGCAATTGAAATTTTAAAAATGAGAGATGGTAAACACCAAAAAAAGATTTTTATGATGGAGATCTCAGATCAAGGTGTGATAATCCATCCTGAAAAACGTGTTTTGGTTAATAATTTTTAAATATTGATTTTATAAAAATTTGAATGGTTCAGCATGTTCACTAAGTTTTTTAGCCCCATATTTTATTATTGTATTTTCAATTTGTTTAACTTGAAGTTTGTTTAAACCTGTCCTTCTTAATATCAAGTTATCGTTTTCATCATATATTTTTAATGTCCCGTCGTCAATGCATAATATAGCTTTAAATAGTTTACAGTTTTGAAGCCAGATCCAGATATTTTTGTTTTTCTTTTTCATACAATTTCCCAATAATAATTTTATCTACTATTATTTTTATATTTTTTACTATATAAATATTTCTATACATAACTTGTCTATTGTTTAAAAATGCACTATAAAATTCAAAATTTTTAAAAAAAAGATAATGACGAAAGATAAAATAATATATGTGCTGTTACATATTATATCAATGTCTGGGATCACTAAATTTAATAAATTAGGAGAGGTAAAAATGAATAGAATTAAAACAGGTGTCGAAGGTCTTGATGTTATAATTCAAGGTGGTTTACCAAAAAGTTCAATCACTCTTGTTTCTGGACCACCTGGTGGAGGAAAAAGTATTTTTTGTTTCCAATTCCTGTATGAAGGAGTAAAAAACCAAGAAAGATGCTTGTATCTAACATTAGATAAAAAAGTTGAAGGCCTCCTAATCCAAGCAAGGGAGCTTGGATTTGATTTTCAACCAGCAATTGAGAATAATCTAGTCAAATTTCTATATTTGAATATAAATAAGAAATTAGTATATGAAAAGATGACAAACGAAATCTTATCCGGTGAGTTTGATAGAGTAGTTCTTGATTCCATTACACCCTTATCAGAGATGCCTATATTTATTAAAAATACAGAAGAAGGATCTCCAGATGTTAGCATGATAGATGCTGGAGATTATTCGGAAGGAATTAATTTACCAACTAGAAGACTACATCTACAATTCATAATGAGTGCTTTGGAATCATCAAATTCAACATCTATTGTTACCTCTGAATTACCAATGGGTTCTTCTCTTCTATCAAGAGATGGAATTTCAGAATTCTTAGCGGATGGAGTAATTAAACTTAGTCTAGATCCAACAATGGATAGAAGAAAACTCTCTGTAATGAAAATGAGAAATACCAAACATACCCTAAAACCTCAGGATATTGTGATAAATATTGGTGGTATAAAATTGGTTTAATTGAAATGGTTTTTAATTACACTCCTCCAAAAGAACTAAGAGCTCTTTTTATTGTTCACTACTCACCATTACTTCTTATTATAATGATAGGGCCATTAACAGGATTATATGGTATTTGGAAGCTCCCAATAAACCTGTTTCTAAGCATTATTTTGGGAATAACCATATTTCTTTTAGGCACCTATGTATATTTTAAATGGGAAATTTTTTGGTATAAAACATACAAAGGACAGCTTGTTACTGGAGGCATTTTCCAACGTATTAGACATCCACATTATGTTTCCATTCTTATTGTCGGATTTGGACTTGCTTTATTTTTTTATTCTTTATCAGCATTAGTAATAGCATTCCTTGCTATACCAATAATGATTTGGAGCATATTGGATGAAGAAAAACTATTAGTAAAACAGTATGGTAATGAATACAAAGAGTATATGAAAAAAGTACCTTGGCGCCTTATTCCAAGAATTTTCTAAATTTTATTAGACAAAATTAAATAAAAAACAATAATTAACAAAAGAAAATATTTATGAATTTTAGTAAACAAATGTTTGCTATGTAAATAGGTTGACCTAAGGGGATGATCTAACCGGTTGAATGTC
>CAZHIY010000228.1:0-4002 GCA_964533085.1 uncultured Thermoplasmatales archaeon
ACGACATTCAACCGGTTAGATCATCCCCTTAGGTCAACCTATTTACATAGCAAAGTAAAAGAAATTATTAATCAAATAGGAGCAAAAATAACAAAGGAGGAGATTAAGTAAACCGATTTGAATCAAGTCGTATTTTAGAGGGTTTTCCTCAGCCTGAGTTCACCAACACCAATAGGCTCATAAAAAAAAAAGATATAAGTATTAAATAATTATATATACTACTTCTAAATTCAAGAGCACTACTATGACTAAAATTATTGGCACAAAGTGTCACGAAAGATTTAAATATAATGATAAAATGGGTCAAAAAGCGCATAATTTTAATGATTTAGTCGCAGTTTACAATTGTATAATATAGGTGATATTGTGATAATTCCTGTGAGATGTTTTACTTGTGGAAAGGTCATAAGTGACGTTTATGAAGATTACAAAAAGCGGTATGAGGATTATAAAAAAGCGATAGGTGCTGGTGAAAAACCAAAAGAAACACCCAAACAGATTCTTGATGATCTTGGTCTTGATAGATACTGCTGTAGACGTATGGTTCTAACACATGTTGATTTAATTGGAGAAGCAGCACCTTACGAATAAAAATAAAATCCATACTTTTATCAATTTTTATTTATTACATAGCTTTCCGATTAGTTTAATTTTGGGCGCGTGGCCTAGCCAGGATATGGCACTGGCCTTCTAAGCCAGTGATCGCGGGTTCGAATCCCGCCGCGTCCGTACCTTACCATACCAATTAGTTCCACTCTAAACAAAGATTTATTTTGATGTTTTTCATATTTCCCCACGTCTATTATAAACCTTAATTTTTTCATAGATATGAAAAAAATATCAATATTCTCGTTATTTGTCGATAAAAAATTAACAACAATATATAAATAGGATTTATAATATTATACTATATAAAAATAAATTACGAAACATAATAGAGGTGAAAAAACAATAATGCTTATATGTCACTGTAGAAACTGTAAGACCAACTTTGAGTTTCCAATGAAAATAACAGATGGTTATGATCTTACACTTTTAGTTTGTCCAAAATGCAAAAGCAAAGATTGGGGGAATATTGCAGAATAAGTTTTATCTTATAACGTTGGTTAAAGTCAAAATCATGTTTTTTAATTTCATAATTTCATTATAATTTTTATCTTTATCAATACTAGTTTCCTTTGATTTTGAAGATTGTTCAAGATGTTCAATATATGTATTTACAAGATGAAAAAAAGATAAAATATGTTTATCGATCGATGTTTTATTTGAAATAATTCTCCAATATTCAGAATTATAATAATTTAATAATTCATTTAAAGATAATACGACAAATTGGTTGGTCTTAATTTTTCCTTGTTTTATTTTTGATAAAAACTCAATAATAACACCTTTCTGAAGTTCTAAAATAAATTCTATATCCTTTAATTTCTCCAAATCATTCTTTGTTTCATTATTTGAATGTTTTTCTTTGTTTTTAAGTAATCCTTGTTTTTCTTCTTCCCTTAATTGCTTCACAATATCTGGTTGTATCAATTTGCATCCCATTTTCTATTAGTAGTAATGTATTTTATATTATTATTTAATGTTTATGAATTATTATCAATTTTTAAAAAAAATATTTCGAAATAATCAATCACAAAAAATTACTACAATTAAACTCTTAATAGATCTAATAGAAGTCGTAGATTTGGAAATACATTCAGTAAACGGTCAAAATATTTTGATAATGATAATTTATTTGATAATTTACTCCTCGGTATTTCTATTTCAAACTCAGCAAAATCACTTTCTTCATCAAAGGAATCCTTTGCTTTTACTTTAATTGTATAATCTCCTTTATTTGCCCAAGCATGTGAGATATTAATTGTTTCACCTGAATTATATGGACCAATCCAAGCTTCTACATAACCATCGTCCCAAATAATATAATAATAGATATCATCTAATTCAGGGTCAGTTGATGATAATGTAAATTCATGTTCAATTCCTGGTTTTACCTTATTAGGTCCATCAATTTCAGGAACAAAAGGAGGATTATTTATAAATGGAATAATGTGCTGTATAGCATCAATATCAACACCAGGATTTATTTCATAGGCATCACCATCATTATCATCAATTATTTTTACAAATTGAGCTTGCTCAACTGAGTAATCATTTAAATCAAACTCAGATGTCCCAGTTGCAAGGCCTAAATATGTCCATGGTCCTGACCAATTTGATGAAATATATACATCATAGCTATCATCAGATTCATCCTCTTCAAAAATTTTAAAATCAGCAGAATCTTCATGGTCAATTATTATACCCTCTTCACCCATATCTAAAATTATATATCCGCCTTTTCCTAATGATGCGCAAATTCCATCCGGTTGACCAAGGGCTGAAATTCCCTCAGTCGGATTATTCTGAAAATTATTCGGGTAACTATATGGATCATAAAAACTACACAATGTAACTTGTTCTGCATAAAAATTATCTTCAGGAACTAAGGTAACATCAAGAACGGTTGTACTACCTTCATTTACAACAACTTGATGAGATTGATCCTGATATCCATTTGCTCGGATAATTACATTATATGAACCTGGCAATAACGGTTTATGAAAGTCACCGATTTTTGGATCAGTAAAACAAGGCCAATAAA
Organism: uncultured Thermoplasmatales archaeon; assembly: GCA_964533085.1. GTDB lineage: Archaea > Thermoplasmatota > E2 > DHVEG-1 > DHVEG-1 > SG8-52-3. Next base: position 2,648 of record CAZHIY010000228.1, read on the forward strand.
CCTCCTCAATCCATATTGTTGCTGCAACTGCAAGACCTGTATTGATATCAGTTATAACTCCTTTTAAACCCATATCTGCAGCATCAATTATTTCAAGCATTGCATCTCGATTATAATTCCATGCTTGTGGAATATTATCATTCTGAACTTCGATAGTCCAGTCAATATCTCCTCTACAACCATATGAAAAATCATTAGTATCTCCCCTTGTTTGGTACCAATCATACCCCTCAACAACCCAATAGTCATTATGAGATCCATACTGTTCAGAAAGGGCAACAACGACCTCATTATCGGCAACAGGACTTCCTTTCCAATTCCAAATATAGTTAACTATATCTCCAGACGTATGAAATGACAAAGAAAAAACAAAATTATTATCAAGTGCATGTTTCCGAATTACTTTTGTTTCAGGTTGAGAAAATGGTGAAGGGCTTCCACCCTCACCACCCCACATATAGCCATAATCTCTATTGAGATCAACACCATTTGCATTATATCTTGAGGTCATTTCTCTTCCATCTGGATTAACCAAAGGTATAATCCATGTTTCTCTGTTATCAACAAGGTCTTGAATATTTGGATTGCTTTCATAATTTTCAACCAAATACCAAGCAAGCATCAGTGGAAGCTCAACAGACATTACCTCATTTCCATGATGACATCCGCAAATTCTAACTTCAGCTTCATTTTCTTCAATATCAGGGTTATCAGTTAATTTGAGTCCCCAAATATTTCTTCCCTGTACACTACTTCCAAGATTGTAGAGTTTTGCAATTGATGGATAAGTACTTGCAATATTTAGTAATTCAGCTGTCATTTCAGAATAACTATGAAACTCATCAAGAAGTTCAGGATTGTTTTTCCACCCCATCATTTCAGAATAATCATTGTACAAAATTTTTGGTTTTAGATTTTGATCTTCTAGCCATTTTATTTCTTCATATGATGAAAAAACAATTACATAATTTTCTTTAATTTCAAGTATTGAAAAACTATTATCAATTATTTTACCTAAATTTGTAGGATTAGATAGAGTTATTTGTACTACTGCAGGATTAAATCTGTTATATTTTTGATTATTTATAACAGAAGCCTGTGTAAATGATAACGCAAACATTAGAATCACTATTATAATTGTCAATATTTTTGTATTTTTGAAATTCTTTATAATTAACTCCCCCATTTGTTAAATAATAATAACACGTAATGATATATAAAAATTACATCACTATATAAAAATAAAAATACAATTTATGTAAAATTTCTTATATTTTTTATTAATTTTAAGAAAGTTCAATAATAAGTTTCTCTTGGTATTTTTTCTTAATTTACAATTAATTAATATAGTAAAA
>CAZHIY010000229.1:0-3990 GCA_964533085.1 uncultured Thermoplasmatales archaeon
GAATTTGAAAAAGCAATTAATGATGATTTGAACACCCCGAAGGCATTGCAGGTTTTATGGGGGATGTTGAGAGATAAAAAGGCTGAAGGCAAGGTTAAAACAATTGAAAAAATGGATATGGTTTTTGGATTAGGTTTATTGATTACTTTGGTTACATGGCTATATTTAAGAGAGGGTTTCATTGTTTTCGGAGTGCTTCATTGTATAGGTTTATCAATTATCCTTGCTTATCCTTTTTTAAATCTTCGATATTATAATCTTCTTTTTGGCTCTGTAGCAATATTTTTAGGGTTAATCCTAAGAAATTTGACATTTGATTTTCAATGGCTGGTTTGGTTAGGATTTAAGCCAGATATGTTCTATACTATTGATTATTTTCCTCTTTTTCCATGGTTTGGTATAATATTGCTTGGAATATTTCTAGGTAATACATTATATACAAATCATAAAAGGAAATTTGAATTGGAAGATTTATCAAGATATAAGATTGTTAAATTCTTTATGTTTCTAGGACAACATTCATTAATAATTTATTTTATCCATCAGCCAATCCTTTTATCAATATTTTATTTGTTTTTGACAATCTAGTTAAATTTATTTATAAATATAGAAAAAAAGAAAATTTATTGGGTTTATAGATATAGATATTGTTTTTTAGAGTCCTAGTAGATATCTAAATATTGGGAAGATATTTGGGAATCGCTCAAATATTCGTTCTAGTATAAGATTTTCAACAGACCTAGCTCGTCCAATCTTTATTACATATTCCCTACATTCACTCCAGTCACCGTTTGAATCCATTGCTTTTACCTTAATTGTGAATTTTCCAGTCATTGTCCATGTATGCTCAAATATTTGTTCTTCACCAGATGGAAATGGTCCTACATCTCCACTGCCGGCATTTCCCCAGAAAATATCATAGTATACATCCTGCCCATCAGGATCAGTTGTAACAACTGTAAAATCATAAGGTGTTCCTATTTTTCCAGTAGTTGGTCCAGATATAGTTGGTATGTCTGGAGGTGTGTTTTCTACTATTGGAAATTCTTTTATGTCTGACCAAAGGCTTACACAACCCCATTCATCTCTGGCTCTAACTCTTAAATTATAATCACCTAATTCAAACCAGGTATGAAATGCTGAAACTGTTTCTCCTGAATTGACTGGTCCTATCCATTCAGAATATTCTCCATCTCCCCAATCAAATAAGTAAAATATTTGGTCTCCCTCTGGATCTGTCGTACTTGTTGAAAACTCATATTCTTCTTCAGGTACACCATAATCTCGTCCATCTGGAGAATCTGGTATGGCTGGTTCCTCACTTGGGTGAGGCGTTTTAATCTTTTGTGCTGGATCTGCAAACAGTAAACATCCCTGGATTATAGCTCTCCATGTTCCATATGATGGATCCCAATCGATAGTTGGTGCCATTCTATCTTTTGAAAAGGCATGAGCTTTTCCAAGTTGCCAACCATTGAAATCTATTGATTTATTATCAAGGTCTAGGAAATAAGCCCAGAACTCCTTTGCTTGAAAAGCACTACTTGAGTTCGTAGTATCATAATTACCCCAACCGTAACATGTATTATAAACAACACCAAATGCAAGCTCTGTATCACTATGAAATAGCATTGAATGCAAGACACCGTCATCTGCGGCATCCATATCACCACAGTGACATCCATAATCATGCAGGAAGAAGGGTTTTGTGTTATGATATTCAGATTCCCAAGAGCTTGACCCTACGTCTAAGGACATATCTGCATTAGCATGAGCAATACCACTTGCTATTGCCACGTGATCATTATTGATAGCGGTTTTAAATCCATTTATTGCTTGTGATTCACTTCCACCTTGCCAACCATCATTAGGAGATTCAGCAGTCCAACATTCGGATATATCATAGGAGTTATCTGGAAATTCTGCATTCCATGTTTCAAAACCATATTGAAAACCAGCCCAGGTTGGAAATGGTCCATCAGCTTCTGGGATGGGGCCTAACCAGTTATTAGTACCTTTTATAGCGCTATAATCCATAAAATCATCACCTTGACAATTCCAACCAGTATCTCCACCATAAAATGCTGCCCATTCTAAGAATTCTGGTTCGATACAATCAGCATAGTAAAAGCTTTTTGTCATCCAATTTGATACATCCAGTGGTTCATCACAAGTTAGACGACCTATGAAAATTTCTGAATAAACATCAAAACCAGCATCTCCTGCTTCACCCCAACTTGAATCTTCATCATCATTAAAGGTTAAATCAAGATTGCTCCAATATATATCAGAATCAATTTGTGACTCATAACTCGTATCCATATGTCGAGCTGCTATATATTCGTCATCTGCTCCTATTAGAATATATGACGTTTCCCAATCTAGATAAGCATCTTTACTAAACTCACGAATACGTGATTGAAAATCATCAACTGGTTCACCATTGTAATAGTCATTACAATCATTAATTTGCTGTACAGTTACTAACGCACAGTTAAATCCATCATCCTGGCCATGTTTATCCATAAGACTTTCCCAATTGTATGGCAAGTTCTCACTAGTATCCCAATAATCTAGACCACCATCTTCAGTTGTAATAATCACATACTCATAGGTATCTTCAGGATCACATAATCCTCCATCATAACCAAAGAGAGGTACTTCAGACGTATAAGCATCTGTTACTTCTGAATTGTATACAAGCTTTTCAACCCATGCTTCGTCTTCTCCATTGTTTCGATAAAATTGATTGGGTTCTGCATCTTTAAGTTCAATATCTATTGTTATCTCGGGGTAATAAAACAATGTTCCTTGAACAGGGTTATATTGCACTGGATTAATTGATATGTCAAAAATTGAATATCCGCGAGAATATCCTATATGATATTCTTCATTAAGTTTATTTGGATACAACGCATTTTTTGAATAGATTTTATTATCAATAGTAAACTCCTTTGGAGCATCACCAAATGGAACAGAGTCTTGATATGGAAATACAGGATTTTCGATAAGGTTATAATCATCAAGATTCATTTGTACTTGTTTTCCATCAACTACAACATTTGATACTGTTTTCATAGGAGGAAGTAATAGTGAAACAACTTGGACAGGCAACATTGGTGCTCCATGAGAATCACCTATTCCAATTGATTTAGGTGTTTCAATAAATGTATAATCTGAATTTTCAACTGTTTTTGTTACAATTTTTGGAGTTGGTAATGAAAAACTATAACTTAAAACTTCAAAATTATAATTTTCTTCTGAAGTCCCAAGCACTGCTACAACAGATGTTGTAATAAATAGTGCGCAAATTGCTATGCTTAAAAATCGGCTGCCTATATTTATCTTTAAGGTTTTTTCTTTCATATTTTACCCCCACATTGATTATTTATTAACATATGTTAATAAGTATAAGGTTAAAAGCTTTTTGAATTAATTACTTTTTATTAATTATAACAATTATGATTTAATTACAACTTAAATTATTGGAAAATTAAAATTATAACAATTTATAGAGAAAAGACTTATAAATAAATCCTTTATATTTTGTTTTCTAGGACGCGAAAAATATGCAAAAAAAAATTATGATTCTTGGGATAGCTATTCTATTCGTTATTATAGGATTTTGTGGATGTTTTGGTAATGATAGTAAAAGTGAAGAAAATAAATTTGTAGGTACATGGATTCATGGAACCTTAACAGGCGGAAGACCAATAATATTTTCATCCAATGGAAATTGTGATTATCTAGGAGATCAGGCTAAATGGGAAATAAAAGATGGAAAACTAGTAGTTAATTTAACTGTAATAAACATGGAATTGATCTTTAATTATAAATTTTTAGATGATAACAAAATATTAGAACTCACTGAATTAGGATCTGGACAAGTTCAGGATTATAAAAAACAGTAGAGTCGAGTAATTTAAATAAATAATTTTTTCTTATTTTTCATTATTTATTTTTAGTAATCACAAATTAGAATTACTAATT
>CAZHIY010000230.1:0-3974 GCA_964533085.1 uncultured Thermoplasmatales archaeon
TTCCATCCGGGTTTATGGCTGCGGGCGATGCGCCGCCGCAGCTCGCGCAACGCCTGCGGATTCCGGACGATTGTTGCCACCCATTCCGGCGTGATTGTTGCCACCCATTCCGGCGTGATTGTTGCCACCCATTCCGGGACGATTGTTGCCCCCCCGAAAGTTAAATCGGTTATCTGCAAAAGCGATGCTGGATATTTGCTGGTAATGTGCATTCCCACCATTCACAAGGAGGAAAGCACATGCCCGGCTGGAGAATATCCATGCGAAAGATACGAGAACTACTCAGACTTAAATTCGAACACGGACTTACAAATCGTCAGATTGCCCGTAGCTGCAATATATCCCGGCCAAGCGTAGCGCATTATCTTGCCAGGGCCGAGGCGGCCAACATTACCTGGCCGCTGCCGGAGGGATTGGATGATGATGCTCTGGAACAGCAGCTTTTTACATTGCCGGAATCAGGTCGGCCTCCCGGTTCGAGCAAAGCTCGCCCCGAACCGGATATGCCCTATATTCATAAGGAGTTGCGGAACAAGTGCGTCACCCTGCAGCTTCTCTGGTACGAGTATAAAAAAGACCACAGGGACGGTTTGCAGTATTCACAGTTTTGCGATCATTATCGCCGGTGGGCACGGAAACTCAGCGTTACCATGCGTCAGGAGCACAAGGCAGGAGATAAGCTGTTCATCGATTATGCCGGTCCCACGATCGAGGTTATTGACGTAGAAACCGGCGAAGGCAAGCCCGCCTATCTGTTCGTAGCCGTCCTGGGAGCAAGCAACTACACGTATGTGGAGGCTGCATTTTCACAGGATCTTGCTTCCTGGATCGGGTCGCATATTCGCGCCTTTAACTTCATGGGTGGAGTACCGGCCTGCCTGGTCCCGGATAATCTTAAATCCGGGGTAACCAAAGCCTGCCGGTACGAGCCCGATATCAATCCAACCTACCAGGCACTTGCCAGCCATTACGGTACGGCTGTTATTCCGGCGAGACCCCGGCGGCCACGGGACAAAGCCAAGGCTGAGGTTGGCGTTCAAATCTGCGAACGATGGATTATTGCGGTTCTTCGGCACCGGACTTTTTTCAGCCTGGGAGAGCTCAATGCGGCAATCGCTGAGCTCCGGGACAAGTTGAATCATCGGAAACTGCGCAAACTGGATACCACTCGAGCCAGACTCTTTGACGAACTGGACCGACCCGCTTTAAGGCCTCTCCCTTCAGAGCCCTTTACCCTCTCGGCGATCAAACGGGTACGTGTAAACATCGACCATCATGTAGACGTTGACGGACATTACTACAGCGCTCCCTATAAGTTGATTGGAGAGGAACTGGAAGCTTTCATATCAAACTCAATCATAGAGCTTGTGTATAAAAATAACCGGATTGCCACCCATGTTCGCAGCTTCCTTCCCGGCAAACATACAACCCTGCCGGAACACCGGCCCAAAAGTCATCAAAAATACCTGGAATGGACTCCGGAACGAATCACTCACTGGGCAAGCACCATCGGTCCGGCAACAGCTTCCGTGGCCACGACCATTATGGAATCCAGGGCATACCCGGAACAGGGGTATCGTTCCTGCCTCGGGCTTCTACGTTTAGGGCAAACCTACTCCAATGAACGATTGGAAGCCGCTTGTGCACGCGCGATTCACTCAAGGATCCTCTCCTACAAAAGCATTCAGTCCATTCTGAAGAATGGGTTGGATCGGCAACCGCTCAGCCCGGAACCGTCTTCTACGGCGCATAAAGTCACGCACATCAATGTCCGCGGCGCCGATTATTACCGGGGCAAGGGGGTGACGCATGTTGCATGAACAGACGATTGAAAAGCTTTATTCCCTGCGGCTGCAGGGGATGGCTCATGCCCTGCAGGAACAGATGAAACAACCCGACATGGCCGGTTTCGCTTTTGAGGAACGTCTTGCCATGCTCGTGGATGCGCAATGGCTCTGGAAAGAGAATCGAGCACTTTCCCTCAGACTTAAAAACGCATGTCTGAAACACCGTGCTTCAATGGAAAACATCAACTATCGTCATGTCCGGCAACTGGATCGTTCCCAGATGCGCAGCCTCGCTTCCTGCGGGTGGGTCAAACAGCACCAGAATGTTTTGATTACCGGACCAACCGGAATAGGTAAATCCTACCTTTGCTGCGCTTTACTTGAGAAAGCCTGCCGTGAAGGATACTCCGCCTATTATACCCAGGCCCACAAGCTGTTTCGCCAGCTTGCCGTTGCTTATGTCGACGGCAGCTATGACAAACTCCTGGGCCGGATTGCCAAAATGGACATCCTGGCGATTGATGACTGGGGGCTTGTCCCGCTGGCCGATACTGAACGTCGGCATCTGTTTGAAGTAATTGAAGATCGTCACGGCTCGCGTTCTACAGTGGTAACAAGTCAGTTCCCGGTCGAGAACTGGCATGAACTCATCGGCAGTCCCAGTATGGCCGATGCAACCGTCGACCGTATCGTGCAGGGATCTCATCGCATCGAACTCCTGGGCGAGACCATGCGGGATCCGGAAGTGGCGGCACAGATGCCGGAAACGCCGGAGATCGCCACTAAGGAAAACCCTCCTGTTCCCAAGTCTCGTTCACCGAAAGACGGCAAAAAGGAGGTGGGCTCATGAACGATCCGACACCACTCAAGCTCAAGAACCCTAAAAACTGGTTTGCCGCCGGAGATGAAATGAGAAGAGCGGCAATCTTACTGACCGACGGCGCTTTCAAGGTCTTTGTTTATATCTGCCTGCATGCGCATCGCGGCACCGGAACCCTTGAAACCAACCAAACGGAACTGGCCCGCAAACTGAACAAATCTCAGGGTAATATCCGCAAAAATCTTCGAGAACTTCAAAGTGCCGGAATGTGCAACGTACATATGACTCAGAACCGTCACGCCAAGGGAATCATCGAGATTACGCCTGAATATTGGCCCTATGATCGAGAACTTGGCGAACTGCCGAAAGAAGAAGAGTCCGCTTACATTGATGCCGTAAAGAAACTGTTGTCTGCAAGAGCCTGTGTTCGCCCTTCATTCTCAGTAGCCGATGAAAGACTTGCACGCGACTGGCTCGACCATGGCATCCCATTAGACCAGATCGAGCAGGCTGTACTTCTCGCGTGTAGCCGCAAGTACATCGCCTGGCGCAATGGTCAGGGCAAAACTCCCATCAACAGCCTCCGGTATTTTGAATCCACTCTTGAGGAACTACGAGGCCAGAAAACAGATCCGGAATACTGGAACTTCATCCGCCTCAGAATGCAACGCGTAGAGAGGCTGTGGCTTCAAAACAAAACTCCCTCGGCCACTCCGTTGCCGAGATCGGAGGAGGAAAAGCATTCTGAAAATATTGGACAGGAGTCTCGGTGAATGGTTTTACTTTGTCACGTTTTGTCTAAGTAACCGCGAAAAAAAGAAAGGAGATGATGTTGATTCCGAACTTATGGTGTATTTTTATTAATGGACCGTTTTATTATGTCCTATGTCGTTAACACCAGCGTCGCTTCGCTCCGAAAGGGGGGTGGCAACCTTGCTCCGGAATAAGTGGCAACAATCATTCCGGAATGGGTGGCAATGATCCTGTCGGAATGGGTGGCAAAGTCATCCGGAATCCCCAGCCTTCTTTGTCTCACTTTCGCTGAAGACGTCCAGGAGAAGATTCATGCGCATCCATCTGGCCAACCCGAGTGACGTAGCCTTCGGTGTTGGCGTAATCACTCCCCGTTGGCTATATGTGCTTGCTGCTGCCACGCCGGAGCAGTACGGGAATCCAGCCGTTGTCGACGAGACACTTGAATCCATGCGTCCCGAGCAAATCCAACCCGGTGATGTGGTGGGTATCGGCATCCATACCGCCAATGCATTGCGTGGTTATGAGATTGGACGTATGGCGCGGGACCGTGGAGCCTTCGTTGTATTCGGCGGGATTCATGCAACTCTTTATCCCGCCAAGGCTCAAGAATT